>CAYZAH010000147.1:0-2076 GCA_964475805.1 uncultured Pirellulales bacterium
GCGAGAATAATGCGCCGGGTGACCTCTTCACGACGCAGAGCTACACCAATGTTGTCGCAAGCCTTATCTACCGGGTCGAGTGGCCGTGCACCAGCGGCTTGTGGTTCCGTTATCAGTCTCCCCAAAAAGCCTATCAGGCGGACATTCTCGAATACAAGGACCCGGAGTGCTATTCCGGCACGCTGTACTGTCCTGGCAAAATGTTCCTGGCGATGAACACGGACAAGACAATCGTGAACCGGGAAGGCTGGAACTCGATCAAGGTCCGCGCCGAAGGCGACCACCTTCAAGTATGGATTAACGGTCATCAGACCGCCGACGTCCACGACGATACCTCGGATTCAGGCAAGCTGGGATTCCAGGTTCATCCGGGCGCCCAGTTCGGGCCTATGAAGATCATCGTCCGCGAACTCCTACTCAAGCCACTCTAAACCAGCGTTCGGCAGGCTGCTTCAGCCTTAGATGTTCATCATTCAAGACGTAAGATGATGCGCTGACGCTTTCTGCATGGCGTCAGCACGGCCCCGCCGATCTTGGCTGGAGATGGCCAGGCATCGCAGCTTGAGGTTGTCGAGCACGTTCATGAAGTTGATGAATGAGTCGTAGGGTGTATCGTAAGGATTGAAGTATTTGTGAACGTCTCCGTCCGCGAAGTATTTCGTACACATGTAATAGAAATGGTCGGAAACCTGAAGTCGCCGCCACGCGGTGAGAATGTCTGCGTCGCTTAGTCCCTTCACGGCGCGCTCCAGTCCATAGAGCTCTTCGATCGCATTCTGCTGCATAGGGTTCCCAAGCCAGGCGGACAGGTCTCTTTCCGTATCTGCCCAGCTAATAAGGTTGGGAACGTCTACAACATCCACCGCGTCATACGAATCCGCCACCTGCGAGGGTGTTTTGAAATCATTGTCTGGATGCCGGAGCACCTCCTGAGGCAAGTGACGCATGAACTCGAAGACGCCGGTGTCTCGCCACTGGTGTTCTCCGAATGTCTCATAATCGATGAAGAGATTGACGACGTGGCCGTTGCCGTTGACGGCGTTGACCCAGCTTGAAAACTTGTCCGCCTTTAGGGGCCACTCGCTCCAGTCCCTGTTGGAGAACCTGAACGCGATATCGTCGCTGAGGCGGTAATTCTTCAACAGGAGTTTCAGTTCGGTGGAATTCGGGGGGCGGTACACGAAGTTCGGACTCCGGGACCCGAGAATATGGTCGGCGCCTTCGGTGATGATGGCGTCAAGGCCGCCGATCTGCTCGATGATCTCCGCCAGACTGTTGCTGTACACAAGCTCCGTGTTTCTGAAGACCCTCGGAGTCTGCCCAAACAGGTCGTGAATCTTCTGCCGGTGCGCATCGATCTGCTCGATGAATTCGACCTGCGAGTACAGAAAGCTCAAGCTATGGTAGTACGTCTCCGATAAGAACTCGACGCACCCGGTGTCGGCGAGCCGCTGGAAGCTGTCCAGAACAGCCGGCGCGTAATACTCGAATTGCTCCAGTACGGTCCCCGTCACGCTGAAGGCCACACGAAACTTCCCCCGGTGCTTCTCGATGAGTTCCAGCAATAGTTGATTCGCCGGAAGATAACACTTGCGAGCGACCTTTCGGCAAACCTCTGCGTTTTTGACCTCATCGAAGTAGTCTGTCCCCATATCGAAGATCGTGTAATGCCTAAGCCTGTACGGCTGATGTACCTGAAAATAGAAACACACTGATGCCATAAGAAAATTCCTTCAATTCCCGGCATTTCCCACAGGGTGACACACCCCTTCCTGCGCGTCAGGAATTTTGGCCACGCAGTCTCCGCTTAGAACCCTCACGTCGTCAATCGTTCCAACTGAACCATTCCCCCTCGCAATCGTCCTTGGCGCATTTGAACCACACAAACAGAGTATCGTCTTCCACAAGTCTATCTTCCTCCGCCATCACGGCGCCGCACTCAGGACAGAACCGCCACTTTGGCGGCTTGTGCACTGCCAGAGTTGTCACCATCGTTTCGGTTGCTTCCATCGTCTGGCTCCTACTTCTGCATGTTGTTTCATTATTGACCTACTCTATCTTTTGGGTCCAGATTAC
>CAYZAH010000147.1:2176-8296 GCA_964475805.1 uncultured Pirellulales bacterium
CTACCCGTGCACGCCATCGATCATCGAGACTGTACTGATAATACAGAGCCAGCGGACAGGCGCAAATAGGGAGATTCCTTAATCTGTTGCTGAGAAATGCTGAGTCGGTAGAGCAGGAGAGTTCTCCTTTATCGCCTCGCGTCGTGGGATGACTCCGTTAGGCGTTTTGCCACACCAGATGAAGGAATTCCCCCATTTCAGCCCATCGAGCAAGTTCATAAGCTTTCGCGTATTGCAAAGAGGTGTTCTTTCGACAACAAGTGTGAACGGAGTACAACCGATGAAAACAGAAAGTCAAGCGAGGCGAAAGAGTACAGCCAAGAGCCATTTGTTGTGGACATTGCTGGGCATTTGGTTGATATGGCCCTGTGAGCAAGCGTATACCCAAGCGCAGAATAGCGTCGCCGCTCTGAATGGTTCCGCTGAGACATTTACTGCTCCGGCCAGTCAGGCGTCCGCCGCCGTAGTGGGAATCACGACCGATATTCCCGGTACGGTCCGGCCGCCCTCCTTGGAGCAATGGCCATTCAGCAAGCCTTTTAACAAGCCTGGACAGGAGTTGCTTGGCTTCTCTTCCAGCGGACACCTGCCGGCGTGGGAGCAATATGGGCGGTTGCCGGTCGACAATGGGTCGGGTTTCATTATTTCCGAGAAAGGCTACATCTTGACCACCGATTATCTCGTCGCCGGGGCGGACAGGGTGACCGTCGTGTTGCTCGACGGCCGGGTCTTCGCTGCACGCATTGTCGGGACCGATCCGGATTCTGATGTGGCCGTCATCAAGATAGAAGGGGAGAACTTGCCCGTCCTTGCTCTGGCTGACTCCGACAAGACGAGAACAGGCGACTGGGTTCTGGCTATTGGCAACCCGCTTGGTCTAAGCCACACGGTCACCTCCGGGATCATTAGCGCTAAAGGCAGAAGCAACGTGCATCTGGCCAGGTATGAAGATTTCATACAGACCGACGCCGCAATCAACTTCGGCAACACGGGCGGGCCCCTCGTCGATATGAATGGCAAGGCCATTGGCATGAACGTCGCGGGTCTGGGCTACGGAGGGAACGCTGGAATCGGCTTTGCGGTCCCCAGCAACATGGCCAAGTGGGTCGCCGATCAGCTTATCGAAACGGGCGAAGTCGTCCGCGGGTTTCTCGGAGGGCAATTTCAGGATATGACAGGTGAGATGGCCGAGGCATTTGGTTTGAAGACCATTGGGGGCGTTCTGGTTCCCGAGGTAGCTGAAGGCTCGCCGGCGGACAAAGCGGGCCTGAGACCAAACGACATTGTCCTCGAGATCGATAGCCAACCCGTCAAGTCGGCAGGGCAGCTTCGGAACCACGTCGCGATGACCAAGCCGGGCACTCAAGTCGTACTCCTCGTGTCCAGAAATGGACAGCGCGAAACGCTCACCGCTACGCTGGGCAAACGGCCCGAGCCCGAGTACACACTCCGCCCCCCGCGCCGTAGAACGCCCGTACCGTTGGGTTTATCCGTGCGCAACCTCACCGAAGGGGCGGCGAGGCATTACGGATACGAGGGCCAGAGTGGTGTCATTGTCGACGACGTCATGACACTCTCCATAGCGGCGCAGGAAGGAATTAGCCCGGGGATGCTCATCAAGGAGGTTGATACAAGGCCGGTGCGAAACACAAAGGAATTTGCGGCCGCCATGAGAAGAGCCAGGCGAAAAGGACGGGCTCTCTTGTTGGTCGCGAATGGGCGGTACAGCCGGTTTATCCTGTTGGATTTTGGGAAAGCGTATGACCAGGCAAACACATAGAGAGATGTCTGGATTGATGAGGTTGAAAGTTTTCATTTTGAAAGGAGTACAATCATGGCACTGCCAAGTTTAAGAAGACCGAGGTTTAGGGGCCTAAGGCGCCCGAGCGATTTCTTCTACCCGTTTGAGAATCGAATTAGCCGCCTGTTCGACGACCTCTGGTCGAATCCTCTCCGTGAGACCGAAGGGTGGACGGGTGGCTACCTGCCGCCCGTGAACGTCCGTGAGGACGACGGCCACGTGATCGCTGAGGCGGAGTTGCCGGGCATGTCGGAGAAGGAAATCGACGTGACTGTCAGCCGTGATACGCTGCGGATCTCCGGTGAGAAGAAGCGGCACGAAGAGACCAAAGAAGAAAACTACTACTGCCTGGAGAGCTCTTACGGCAGCTTCGACCGCACCGTTGATCTGCCGGCCGAAGTGGACGAGAACAAGACGGAAGCCCGGTTCAGCAACGGCGTCCTGACGGTGACGATGACGAAGAGTCAGGAAGCGAAAGCCAAAACCAAGAAGGTTCCCGTTAAGAACGCGTAGTCGCCCCTATTCCATTATTCGGTGTAAGGGCCATATGTCCATCCCGGCAAAGCTGTCAGCCGGCAGGTAGCGAAGGGGAGGGGTCATGGTGTGAGTTAGGTGGTGAGCCGTCAGTGAATATCCACACGGGGGGATTCGTGTTTGGGTGCCACTACCTAACTCTTTACCCTTCCTGGCTCCTCTCAACTATTTGATGAGTCTTCTGTGTTCGGTATTTTTTTGTGGACATGGCCGGTCACTCTGGCGATTATCATTCCGATGATGAACATAGAAAAAGCCAAAGAGCTGGCGTCGCAAGCGGCGGCACAGAGCATACGCGATCACTCGACGGTCGGATTGGGCACGGGATCAACTCTTCAATATGCGATCAAAGAGCTGGGACGTCGCATACGCGACGAGGGTATGAACATATCGGCCGTCACGACCTCATTCCAGGGCCAACTCCTGGCCAGAGAATATGGGATTGCAACTGTCAACAGCATGAATGTTTCCCGCCTGGATATCGCTATCGACGGTGCCGATGAAGTAGATCCGGACGGCAATCTCATCAAGGGATTGGGCGCTGCACTGACCAAAGAGAAGATCGTGGCGGCCATGGCCGAGCACTATGTCATCGTTGTGGACCAGAGGAAATTGGTCGGGCACCTCGGCGAAAGGGCGCCAGTCCCCGTTGAGGTCGTTCCCGACGCCCTGACTTTAGTGGAGCGTCTTTTGCAGAAAATGGGAGGTCAGACCACGGTCCGGCCGGACCATAGTAAAGCCGGTCCCGTCGTAACGGACCTGGGAAACCTTGTGATCGATGTCAGATTCCCGCGCATCGCGGATCCCAGGGAACTCGAGCGGAAGATAAACGACATTCCCGGGGTCGTCGACAACGGCCTATTCTTGGGCATGGTTGATGAGGTTATCATCGGATCGGTCACTGGGGACCAGCCAAGCGTTGAGAAACGGAGCTTCAAAAAACGTCCGGCACGGTGACGAGGGTGGATACATCCTCAAGGTTGGTCACCAGGGGTCTTCGGGGGACCGGGCGTTTCCGTCGGTGCTGGTGCGGGTGAAATAAGCCGGCTTTCACGGGAAGCGGCGAAAGTGTGCAAGGCCTTGGCCATGTCGTCCAAACGCCGATCTATCAGCCAGTGCAGCGTGCCTTCTTCCTGGGGCGACCCCGCTTTTTTGCCCGTCAACAGTTCCAGACCCTCGTCCACTGTTCCTATCGGATAAACGTGGAACTCACCATCAGCGATGGCCTGTCGGACGTCGTGGCGGAGCACAAGGTTGCGGACGTTGCTGGCCGGCATACAAACACCTTGTTGAGAATTAAGCCCGACGACGCGGCACACGTCAAAGAATCCCTCGATCTTCTCGTTGACGCCGCCGACCGCCTGTATCTGCCCCCACTGATTGACCGATCCGGTCACCGCAATGTCCTGTCGCAACGGTATCTGGGCCAGATTGGAGAGCAGTGCAAACAGTTCGGTCGAGCTGGCGCTATCGCCTTCCACGCCGCCATAGCTTTGCTCCAGGCAGATACTCGCCGAGATCGCCAGAGGTCGTCGTTGTCCGTACCTGTTCCGGAGAAATCCGGAAAGAATCAGTATGCCTTTGTCATGCGTGCTGCCCGATAGCTTTGCTTCCCGCTCGATGTTGATCAGGCCGTCCGCCCCCAGTCCCACCGAAGCAGTCACTCGGTTGGGTTTGCCGAAGGCGTAGTCCCCGAGGTTTATGACGGCCAAGCCGTTGACCTGCCCGATCTTGCTCCCCTCGGTGTCCACCAATAGTGTACCGTCGTCTATGAGCTCGCGTATTTTTTCAGCGATTCGGTCGGAGCGATAGACGCGGCTCTCAAGAGCCTTGCGAACGTGCGTCAACTGGACAACGTCGGATCCTTTTATCTTCGCGAAGTAGTCTGACTCGCGAAGCAAATCGGCGATCTCGGAAAAGCGGGTCAGCAGTTTGTTCTTCCCGGCGACCTGTCTGCTGCCGAATTTTATCACCTCTTCGACCGCTTCGCGGGTGAGGGGGCGAAGGCTTTCTTCTTTGCAGAGCGTTGCGACAAAGCGCGCATATTGAGTTTCCTGTTTGCCGTCGCGGTTCATCTCCGTGCCAAAGTCCGCCTTGACTTTGAATATGGAGGCGAATTCATCGTCGTAGAAGCGCAGCATGTAGTAGAGGATGGGCGCCCCGACGACGACCACCTTCGTATTGATCGGGATCGGCTCCGGCCGCATCCCATCGGTGCTGAAGGGTAGCCAGGGGTTGTAGCTTTCAGGCTGAACGTAGCCGCTCTTAAGCGCTCGTTTGAGATTCCTGTAGACGAGAGGTTCGCTCAGTGCATCTTCGAGATTGAAGACCAGATAGCCGCCGTTGGCTTGGAGCAGGCTGCCCGGCTTTATCTGAGTGAAATTGGTGATGAGTCTACCCCACCGATCGACGCTTCTATCGATGCTTCCAAAAAGATTTCGGTACGTCGGAGCTTCTTCGACGACAATCGGCGCCGTTTTGGATTCGCTGTGATCGATGACAACGTTCACCTGATATTCCAGGAACTTCGGATCGCCGTCATTGCCCATCATCGCCTGTACAGGATTGACACTACCGGGTCCTCTCGGCTTGTCTTTGAAATCGACAAGGTTGTCGAGGACATGCTCGGCCACCCGGTCGAGATATGCCAGAAGTCTCTTGTTGTCTTGGTAAGAACTCTTGATGGCTTCTATCATCGGCTTGACTACGTAGGAGGCGAACTGACGCTCTATGTCCCGTACCTCTTCGCTCAGGTTTTCCATCATTTCTCGTTGCTGTTGTGTTATTCGGGCGATTTCCTTGGTGAGATCTTTTTCTCCTTCGGCGATCCTTTGCTTTTCCTCTTCCGGAAGTTGCTCGATTTGTTCGGTGTTCTCTACGGGCTTTCCCTGGACAAGCGGTACAAATGCCACGCCTCCAGCGCCGGAGAAGACCGCTTGAAAGCCGCGTTCCTTGGCCTGCGACCGGATTTGTTCGGCCTGTTGCTCGATGCGATTCTCATATCTCTCGCTGAGCTGTTCTTTCTCTCGGCCGAAATCCTTCTGGTGGAATGCTTTGGGCAGCGCCTCTTTGAGCCGTTCGACAAGCCGATTCATGTCCTTTTGCAGGTGCTTTGCCTGACCCGCCGGCAGCTTGATGGCCCAGGGTTCATCGCTATTGTCAAAATTGTGGACGTAGACCCAGTCGTTCGGAATCTTGGAGCTATCCAGTCGCTTCTCGAGGCTCTTTCGAATGGTCCCCATCTTGCCTGTTCCGGTCAAGCCGGCTACGAATATGTTGTAGCCTTCCTGGGGTATGCCCAAGCCGACTTCAATGGCCGCCATCGCTCGATCCTGACCGATTATCTCGTCCAAAGGTTCCAGTTGAGCGGTGTCGTCGAAGTCGAGCGTTTCGATGGGACCCGTGTCTACCTCTTCGGCGGACAACTCTCTCGGTGAGGGTGCGGCCTTGATATCCTTCGAGTCTACGCCTGCTGGCGAATCCATTGATACTTCCATGATTGCCTTTCTATTTATCGTTGACTTTAGCCAGGACCAGAATCAGAACACCGTTTCTCCAACTATGTTCGATCCGATTCTCATCAAGTTGCTGCTCGAACTCGAAAGCACGCGTGAATTCTCCCTTGCTTCGTTCCTGAAGATGGACGTGAACAACCTCCTCGCTCCACTGAGTCACTCGCTTGCCTTGTATGATCAACATGTTGCCCTGAACGTGGATATCTATGTCGTCGGACTCAACGCCGGGCAGATCTATCTCCATAATGAAAGCTTCCTCGGTCTCCAGGA
>CAYZAH010000148.1:0-2920 GCA_964475805.1 uncultured Pirellulales bacterium
CAAATCCCTCATTCCGTTGGAGCCATCATGCTCCTGGCTGAAAGCTATAAATCCGTCGAATTGATCTTCTCTGTGTGCTCCTTCGACTACGCTCAGAGCCCGCCCTGAGCTTGCCGAATGGGACGGCGTCTGTGCCCTCTGCGGCTAAGAACGGTCGTTAGTCGTTGGTATTTGGTATATGGTTCTTCTTGTGCCCTGGTGTCTTTGTGGCAAAGTCTTCGACAGGACAACAAGAGCCTTGAATATCGAACACCGAGTAATGAATATCGAATGGTAAGAGTCCGGTGCATCTTGTTAACCCGTTTAAGAACTCCAGAATTCGGTTGACTTTTGGCGTGGAATGTAGTATAATACTTATCTAACTACGTCAGTCGTTGGTCGATGGTGAATAGTCGTTGGCGGAGGAGGAGGGCAGAAGATAGAACGGCGGGAATCAGGAGATCGGGGTATCAGGATGTGGGAGCAGGGGATCAGGAGGCAGGGGGAACCTTGGTCATCGACTATTGACTATTTATCCGCGTCATCTGCGAAACTTGTGCCATAGGTATCCGCCGTTAACGAACAATCTCTTTCTTTGTGCCTTCGTGCCTTGGTGGCCAACTTGCGGAAACAAAGCCAATTCCGGGCACTTCGGAGATTGCCACGGCCCGCCGGGCCTCGCAATGACTTTTGCTCTGCGGTCTCTGCGTGCTCTGCGGTTAATGAAAAACGAAGCCAATCTACGCCATTAGGTTGATCTGGTGTCCATTCGAGTTCACTCGTGGTTAACCTCAATCTGCAAAACCAGCGAGATCGGCGGCTCAAGAAGAACCAAAAAGTCTCAAAAAGTGCGCAAAAGTTTCAAAAATGTGCAAATCCTTACAAAACTCTACAAGAAACGTGCCTCCATTCGCGCCAATTTGCGTGCATTGGTGGCTAAGTTGAAAGAACAAAGCCAATCTACGCCAAATGGTGGATTCTGCATCAAGTGCGGAATGACAGGGCCGGCGAACAAGTTCAGGGCGATTTGGAAAAACAAACCCAATTTGCATCTTACCGCCGAGGGCGCTGAGAGCGCAGAGTGGAGAGAATATGATTTACGGGAGATTCTCTCCGCGGTCTCTGCGAACTCGGCGGTTAATGCAAAACAAAGCCAATTTTGAGCTTGGCCGTTTTCAGCGCAGGCGGGACGCCCTGGCCACTGTTGTAAGTTTAGAGCCTTTCGTGCTTTATGATGGCTCGGTAGAGGCCGTTGACGCGCTTGCCTTCCACGGTCATGGGCGAGTACTTCTCGTTTCGCGGCTGGAGGCGGATCTTGTCGGACTTCTCGAAGAAGACGCGCTTGAAGGTCGTCTCGTGCGGCTCGGCGAAGCGGACGAAACAGTCGTCGCCGTTATGGACCTCGGCGGCCGGGGAGAAAATCACGATGTCGCCCTCGCGGAATCGCGGCTCCATCGAATCGCCTACCACGCGGACGGCGAAGGCGTTCGGATCGTGCAGGTCGGGGCAGCGGATGTAGTCGTCGGCGATGCCCACGGGGTAGTCCAGGTCGTTGAAGTCGGTCGGGTAGCCGGCCGAGACCTTGTTGATGACGGGGACCAGCCGGCCCGCGGCCAAGGGTTGCTTCTCCGGGTCGGTGCTCAGTCTGTTCGCGGCGATGACCCTCTTGAGCCGGCTGACGGCCACTTTTCTGCCGATGATGTTCTTGGCGATCTGCCGCCACTTCTCGTTTTCCATCTCGGACGTCTCGTAGCCGTGTCGAATATCGGACGGCATCCGCTCCATGTGGGCGATGTGCAGCAGCAGGCCCTTGTCGAACTTCAGGGTCCTTTCGAGCTTGGTCAGCATCTCGTCGCTGGGCGGATTCTTGACTTTTCCGGTTTCAATGGTGGACAGGTATGGCTTGGAAAACCCAATCCGGCTGCTGACCTCGTCCAACGTCATATTCAATTGCTCGCGCTTTTCTCGAATGATTTGGCCCAGTGACATGTTCGATCCTCTAACTTGTTTCTGCTTACTCATTTACCTTTACCACCTCATAATCGCACGACCCGAGGCCGATGCGCTGGCCGTGCTCAATCTGGCAGCGGCCGTCCAATTGGTTGTTGCCTATCATCGCCCCGAGCTTGCGTCCGGCCTTGTTTTCCAGAAGGTCCAGTGCGGCTTGATCGACGGCTACCGGGTCGGCCGAGGCGATGATGCCAACATCATCCACCATTTTACGCATATTCGGCGTACCAAAACAATCACAATCTTTGGTAACTGATAATAAAAAATTGAAAAAAATAGCCTTTTTTTCCTTTCCCTTCAGAGTTCCGAGGGCGTGTTCGGCCATGCTCTTTTGCAGGACTTCGGTCTCCAGGCCCCAATCGCACTGGACGGCTCCGAACCGGCACATCGCCATGCACTCGGCGCAGCCGATGCACTTGTCCTGGTCGATGTGGGCTTTGGCCTCGTCTAACGTGATGGCGTCGCCGGGGCAGTGTTTGGCGCATACGCCGCACAGGGCGCAGTTCTCGTTGATAACAAAGGTAAGCGCGGCGTGTTGCGTCATCTTGCCTCTTTTGCTTGCACAGCCCATCCCCAACGTCTTTATCGTCGCGCCGAGACCCGCCGCAACGTGGCCCGTGACGTGGGCGACCGAGAGCATCGACTGGCTTCTGACGATGTCGGAGGCGATGTGGACCTGGCGGTTGATCTCGCCGTCGATCTCGACGGCTGTCTCGCTGGTTCCGAATAGGCCGTCGGGCACGATGAACGGCACGCCCAAACCGTCGAGGCCGAACCCGTGCTCGGCGGCCAAGACGGCGTGGTCGATCGCGTTATGCCTTCGTCCGACGTACAGCGTCGTCGTGTCAGTGACGAACGGCTTGGTCTTCAATTTGACTAATTCGTCCACCAAACCCTTGATATAGCTGGACTTTACGTAAGTGTTGTTGTC
>CAYZAH010000148.1:3020-8285 GCA_964475805.1 uncultured Pirellulales bacterium
GCGATTGCAAGGGCGGCTTAGAAAAGTAAGTGCCCGATGAGTATCTTCACGCCGAGACCAATGAGGATCAAGCCGCCGATGACTTCGATTTTGTTCTCGAAGAAGTGTCCGAATCGCTTGCCGATGACGACACCGAGATAAGACAAACCGAAGGTAATGAGTCCTATAATTATGACGGCCTCAACGATGGAATGGGCGATAAGTGACAACGTCAAGCCGACGGCCAAGGCGTCGATGCTGGTCGCCACGGACAGAATCAGCAGGACGACGATGTTCGACGGATCGCGGCTGTCCTCGACCGATTTGATCTTGAATGACTCATAGATCATTTTGCCGCCGACGGCACTCAATATCGCGAAGGCTATCCAATGATCGTATTCAGCAACGTAGTCTTTCGCGCTGAGCCCCGCCAGGGAGCCGATCAAAGGCATCAAGGCCTGAAAGCCGCCGAAGAAGGCCGCCATGCGCAGGGCGTGTTTGACGTGCAATTGCCTGTAGACGCTGCCGCTCACGATGGAAACGGCAAAGGCGTCCATCGCTAAACCAACGGCTATGATGATAATCGTGATGAGTTCCATCCGATGCCGTTTCTCTCGCCCGACTCCTACTCAGCGTTGATAATTCCCTCGTTGGTTAGGTCCTCCTTGATCTTCCGGCCAGGCTCGATGACCAGGAATTTGTCCTCGTCCCATTGGCCGTCAACGAGTTTTTGCATGAGAGCCGGGCTGCCCTTTAGCTCGTCGTAGCTCCAGCCGAGGTATTGGGCGCAGCGTTTCGTGTAGTCCTTGTACTCGTCCGAGTCCGTGAGGTCCCAATCGACAAATGTCGCCCAACTGTATTGCCGAATCCAGTCTTGCTCGACTTCCATCAGATATTGAGCATTGTCGTCGCCGTACTTTTCCCGGTACTCTTTGAGCGTGTTTTCGTACCGCTCCTGGCTGGGCTGCTTGCCGGACTCGATCCAGCCGGCACTGTACCAGTAGACGCCGCGATGGGTGTCGAAGTACTCCTGGTATCTGTCTTTTGAGCCGAGAAGCAGGGTGATGCAGTCGTGGCCTCGCGGCACAACAACCGGGATCTTCGCCGACAAGCCCACGATCCCATTGCTGCAAAGGCCGTAACCAAGCAGCGAGGCGTCATAGGCTCGCCCTTGAATGTCGTGCACGTTGTCGAGCACCTTCTGTACCTCCGTGCGGAGCTTGTCCGGCTCATCGTGCAAACCTTGCGGCATCAAGACAATATCCACAACGTTCTTCGAGCGAGCCGCACAAAAGTACGCCTCTCTTTGCATCACCTTACAGACTATGAATTGGAGTCTCATACAATTGTCACTTCAGATCGATCGTCATGGCTTGCACCATTTGCAGGGTCTTTTGCCGGCTCTTATGGCTTGCTCCCTGGTCTGGTAGATTACGAGGTTTTCCGGCGAGATGTTCTGTGCCCAACGACATCCCGGCTTGTGGAAGACGTCGCTGCTGTCCGACGCGACGTATCCGTACCCGGCCGGTGGGGCTGACGGGGTCGGTCCCGCCTGGCCCTGCGCGATCGCCGACGAATCGGTCCCGGGCATATCGAGAGCCGGGACGCTTTGAGGATTAGCGGTCTTGTAGGCTCGAATGAATGCGCCGATCTGTCCGAGCACAACCTCCGTGATTCTTGCGGACATATCCGCACCCGAAACCGCTTCGAAAGTCGGCTTGAGCCTCCAGAGTTCAGCCTTGAAAACCGTGCCTTCCTGCGCTCTCAAACAGACAGGCCGCGCGACCGAAGTCTGAATCCGGAAAACGTACTGTCGCAAATCGCCGAGTTTTAGCAGGTTGACGGAGACCCTAAGCTCCGGCATATCCATAAAGCCGTCTGCCGGTCCGGCGATGAGCTTGATATTCGCTTGAGCAAGCCGGCCTGTGACGTCTGTCTTGAGCTGCGTCCAGTCCAGCCCGCCGGCGTTCGGATCGGCGCCTGACCGGAAGAGAACCGCATGGAGGCCGTCGATCCCGACGAGGGCCGGATGCGGCCGGCTAATTAACAAAGGTCGTTCGGCCGGTCGTGGTTCTATTCCGCCCTGAACGCAAACTGACAGAAATCCAGCCACAGCAGTCAGAATGATGTAGTATCTGACGGCTCTCATCTTTGTCCTCCCTTTTCCGCATCTTCGTTGGGGATAGTAAGTCGGGTTCTTAGCCGATTCCAGAAGCCTTGCTCACCGCGTCTTTCATCTTGGCCAGGCCGATCTTCGCCACTTCCAGCGGGTCTTGTTTCCAATAGGTCGGACTGAACAGCTCGAGCGACAGTACGGCCCGGCTGCCGTTGGCGCGGAGGTCGCCGAGGATTTGGCTCAGCGGCGCAATGCCGTCGCCCGGCATGACGCGGTCCCGGTCGCCGATCGTCTCACGCGGCGGGTCGGCGGGGTAGTCATTCATGTGGAGAACCTGGATGGCGTGAGCACTCAGTTGCTTGAGGCCGTTGAAGTCGGAGCCGCCTTTGTAGATGTGGTAGACGTCGGGCAGCAGGCAGGCTTTCGGATGCCCGCTCTCGATCACCACGAACATCGACTCGCCCAGGAGATGCAGATTTTTTGACGGGCCCCACACTTCCACCTGGGGCACAATGCCCATCTGATCTCCTACCTCCAGCAAAGCCCGATACCGCTCGGCGGCTTTCCTCAGATCGAGGCCGGGCTCTCGCGTAGCGCCCGCCGGCGGGGCGGCGATGCGCTTACCACCGATCTGAGCGAGCACGTCCATGTCCCGCTTGTATTGTTCCAATCCTTTGGCCCGCTCGGCGTCATCGTCGACGATCCAGCGCGAGAAGGTGATTGCACTTTCGACGGTCAGGCCCAGGTCGCTAACCTGCTTGCGGATATCCTTGAGGTCTCCGCCGCTACCGACGTACTTGTGAAGTTTATCCACCCACGGCTCGAACGCGCTGTACCCGGCCTTCGCGGTGACGTCGATCTCCCGGCTCAAGCTCAGCTTCTGGCCGCGAATCGTGCTCGTATTGAAACAAAAGCGAAACGGTCCGGCTGAGCCGGCGCTGGTGCTCGCCGACGCGATGCCCGTATTCGTTGCAGTCATGACGGCGCCGACGGCGGCGCCGACGCAGGTCATGAATCGACGACGAGAAACGCTTTTCACTGTCATAATCTTC
This sequence comes from uncultured Pirellulales bacterium, assembly GCA_964475805.1. Classification (GTDB taxonomy): domain Bacteria; phylum Planctomycetota; class Phycisphaerae; order Sedimentisphaerales; family Anaerobacaceae; genus JAFGTG01. Next base: position 6,168 of record CAYZAH010000148.1, read on the forward strand.
TCCCGCTTATGCAAAGACCTTCATCCGGTTCCCACGATATCATGCAATCAACGCGAAAGCATCGGTCACGTTCATGCCTTCTTTAATGCCGAGAGTTTGAGCTTTCGCGTTGGCCTTTGTGACCTTGCGGTTCGGGAAGCGCTCCAGCGTGCGTCTGGGGTTGTCGGGCGTACTCTCCACGATGGCGGCGGCGACACCGTATCGCTCGCAAGCCTCGACGTCAATAGCCGGACAGGCCAGAAAACCTTTCGAGCCGGTCACCAGGAGAATGTTGAATCCCGTCCATTTGGTTTGCACACCTTCCACCAAACCGTTCGGCGTCTCAAATGTCTTCGTGTAAACTTCCATTCGCCTTGCCTTTCCTATACCGGCTGGCCAAGCCGCCCGGTGATCTCGGCGAGTTTCTCGTCCAGCAGCTCACGGCTCTTGGCTTCCACGTTCAGGCGCAACAGCGGCTCGATCTCGCTGGGCCGGCAGTTGAACCACCAGTCCTTGTATCCGATCGTGATCCCGTCCAAATAGTCGATTTGCCCGTCGCTGTAGCGTTTCTCGAACTCTTCCATCTTTTCTTGCGTGTTATCTCCCTGAAAGAGGATCTCACCGCTACGGTAGTATCTTCGCAACGAGCCGACGAGGTCACTCATCGGCGTATCAGCCGCACCGACGATGTTGACTATGTGCACGAGGGTAATCAGGGCTGATTCAGCGCCGTAGTTGTCACGGTAGTAGAAATATCCCGAAAGTCCTCCGCCAAACAGCGCGTGCGAGTCGCGCAGGGCCTTCTTCATGAAGACCTGTCCCACTCTCTCTCGGCGCGGGGTGCCGCCCCGTTTGATAATCTCCTCGACGAGCACGCGGCTGCTCCGCAGGTCGTAAACGACTGTGGATCTCGGCTCTCTCGCAAAGAAATAAGGTACCATTAGCGTCATGATTAAATCGCCACCGACGGTCCGGCCTGTTTCATCGACCACCACGAGGCTGTCGACGTCATCGTCGAAGCACACGCCGAAGTCGCACCCATTTTCCTTTACTGCCGCTTTAACGTCCGCCAGATTCTCCTCGACCAGGGGATTCGGCTCGTGCTTGAATCTGCCGTTGTGCTCGAAGTTCACGCCGACGATCTCGATGGGCGTCTTGTTGAAAAGGACCGGCACGAGCGTGCCGGCTATGCCGTTGGATGCATCGATCGCGATCTTCATCTTTCTGGTGTTCGGCCGGAGGAATTGCAGGACGTGCTTCTTATATTCTTTGATCAAATTTCGGCTCGTGACCGAACCGGTCGAATTGCCCTTGGTGTGGAGCAGGGACATGGCGATGTGCTCGACGTCCTGCAGACCGGTATCGGCGCTGATCGGCTTGGCGCCCAGGCCGGCGATCTTGAAGCCGCTGTACATGGCGGGCTGTTGCGAAGCCGTCACCTGAACGCCGCCGCACGTGCCGAGATGGTGGATCGCGAAGTACAACTGGGGTGTGTCGATCACGCCGATGTCGATGACGTTGGTCCCGGTGGAGTTCATCCCGTCGATGAGGGCGCGGGCCATCGGCTCGCTGTGCGTCCTCGTATCGCGCCCGACGCAGAGCGATTGCATATTGGCCAATCCCCGCTCGTAGCCGCGAAGGAGCGAGCGCAGAAACCGGGCCGTCCCGCAACCGATCTTCCAGGCGTCCTCTTCGTTGATCTGGTCCGGGTAAACACCGACTATGTCATCTTTAGTGAAGATCGCAGGGTTCATAGCGTCAAAGCACCGTCCGTGGATTTCAGGCAAAGACCGACAACATTCAAATCCGCGCACACTATACCCGGCCGCACCGCGCAAAGTCAACAGACAATCGGGCAATCGGGAACGCCACGACCCAATCGAATACGCGCATCCAATTCGCGATGCCGTCGCGAGCGGTCATGCAGCGGCTTCGGACCGACGATTATGCAAAAATGGGGCAAAGTGGCAATCCGGCGGTTGTGCTGGTCGGCATTTATGCTATACTGTGGCTTCTCAGTGTTATCGGCGGGGCGTTTGTGCCGTTGTTGCCCCGGGAAATCAGGTTTTTCAGGAGATTTGCAGAAATGGGTTTTGTGATAGCGGACACTCGTCAGAAGACGGCGCCGAAGGTCGGGGA
>CAYZAH010000149.1:0-8276 GCA_964475805.1 uncultured Pirellulales bacterium
TCTTCGCCGATCCACTATATTCTCGGCGGTTTCTTCGCGGCCGGCGGTGAAAGAGAGAGAATATTTTAGACGGGGTTTGGCGAGAGAGGGGTCTGTTTCATATATTTTAGGTGTATCGGAGAAGAGCACTTTGAAATCCCTCTATTTCGGACGGTAGAAAGCGACTATGTTTGGGTTTATTAAGAATCAGACGCACTCAATTGGGATCGATATCGGCTATGACGACGTGAAGCTGGCCCAGCTCGGCACCAACGGGAACGGGCTAATGCTGATCGCGGGCAATAGCAAAGAGCGGCCGAATGATATCAGACCTAACAGCCTCGAGTGGCAGAAATGGGCCATCGAGGCCATTCACCTGATAACCAACTATGGTGATTTTCGGGGCAAGGAGATCATTGCGGCCATGCCGGCTAATGACATCTTTATCGATCATGTCAAAAAGCCCAAGGTGGAGGGGCGGAAGCTCGACGACGCAATCTTTACGAAGATCAAGCAAAAACTGCCGTTCGAGTCGCTGCGGGACAATACGCTGATGCAGTGCATCCCGTCCGAGGAGGACAACGTGATCGTCATGGCTGTCGAGCGAAAGATCGTGAATCGGCACCTGGCGATGTACGAGGAGGCGGGGCTGGCGATTAAGTCGATCTGCGTCTGGCCGGTCGCGATGGCCAATTGCTACGTTCGTTTCTTCGGGCGGCGGCGGTCCGACCTGGAGTCGGTCGTGATGCTGATTTGCATCGAGTCGGATTGCACGAACGTGGTGGTTTGCCGGCACAAGAATCTGCTGCTGGCCCGTTCGGTGGCGATCGGCGTCGATCGTTTCGACGACGAGCAGGCGGTGACGCGGCTGGTGATGGAATTGACGGCGTGCAAGCGTCAATTCGGGCTGATGTACCGGAACCCACGTATCGAACGGCTGATCTTCCTGTCCGGGCGGAACGTTGCCAAGGAGGTCTGTGCGACGATTGCCAAACAGTTGGAAATGCCCGCCCAGATGGGGGACTGCCTGACGGCGGTCGACGTGGCCAAGTCGTGCCGGTTGAGCCGAGATAGTGGTGACAGGCGCGACCAGCAGGGGGACGGGTTCGACAGAAGGGACTCCACTGTCAACTGGAGCGTACCCTTCGGATTGAGCTTATCGTGACAAGAGATTTATGATTTGCCACTCAATGTTGAGTGCGTTGTGACCGAAAAAGGGACGTATCTCGATACGTCGGAGCCTTATCCAGCAATCATAAATAGAAGATGATAAATCGCATGACATGGGGGAGGTGAGCACGGAATGGTTAATGTGAACTTCGTGCCTGATGATTACGCCCAGGGCAATGAATGCCGCCGGACAAACTTCATGTATATTGTGCTGTTGGCGGTGATGATGGTGGCGCTGGGCGGCTCGTACGTGGCGATCTTGATTCGCCAGCGGGCGTGCGGGGCCAGCGAGCGGACTGTCAATGACCGGCTGTCCAAGATGCAAGAGGCGATCCAGCAGTTCGAAGAGCTTCAAACCAAGCGGCGCGAGATGATGAAGACGGCGCTGACGACGGCGGAGCTGATCGAGCCGGTGCCTCGAAGCATCGTGTTAGCATCGCTGACGAACAACCTGCCCGCCGGGGTGTCACTGTCCGACCTGGACCTCGTCCAGAAGCCGCCGAAGCCCGGCTCGCGGCCGGCGGCAAGAACCAGCAATTACGACGCCCAGAAGGCCCAGCAAAATTCGGACTCGGAAAGCGACGGTTCTTCGAATCCGGAAAAGCTGCTGGAGACGCATATTCAAATAGAAGGCATCGCACCGAGCGATCTTCAGGTGGCTGCGTATATCGAGCGGTTGGGCAAATCGCTGCTGATGGACACGGTGGCGCTGGTGGAATCCAAGGAATGTAAGATGGAGGGGAACATGTTCCGGCAGTTCAAGCTGACGGCCATGCTCAAGAAGGACGTCCACCTGACCAGAAACGACGTGGAGCAAATCCGGGAGAAAGCCGGGAACAGTGTGTGGCGGTTTTAGAGTCCGTGGGGCTTTAGGAGCGTATGGATTCATTCTAAGACGAGGGCGGAAAGATGACGGGTAATTTTCGGAAAGTAGTGTTCTTTCTTTTGTTGGTAGGGGTCGCCGTCGTTGGTTATCAATACATGATCAAACCGGCGAATGCACACCTGGCTCAATCGAAGGAGCGGGTTGACGCGAAACTGGCTCAGTTGGCCAAGTTCCAGGAGGCCTCTACCGCGGCGGAAAGTCTGACCAAACAACTCGAACAATTGCAGGACGCGATGGAATTCTTTGAGAGCAAGCTGCCTCCGAAAAGCCAGATTCACGAGGTGCTCGAGCAGGTCACTGTCATCGCCCAGAAGGAGGGCCTGAAGCCCAAGACCATTCGCACGCTCGATAAGAAGAACAACAGCGGCTACATCGAGCAGCCGCTGAAGATGACGCTCGAAGGGGATTTCGGTTCGTTTTATTCCTTTCTGCTGGAGCTTGAGAAGTTGCCGAGGATCATGAAGATTCGCGAGCTGTCACTACAAAAGCACAAAGACAGCGAAGGGGAGATCACGGCCGATTTCATCGTGAGCATCTTCTTCCATAACATGAACAGCTAACAGAATGATTGGAGCTTAGCCATGTTGTCATTCCTACGTGACCAAGGCGGCGTCTCGGCGCCATCTCGCAAGGGCGATGCCACCGGCAAAGGATCGGCCAACGGCGTTGAGCCGTCCCAGGAGGAGAAATTCCTGACCGTAGCGGCCCACGAAGGACGCACGCGAAGAAGCACGATCCTGCTGGCCGTTCTGTTTATTGCGGGCCTGCTGTGCCTTTGGTTCATGATCAAAAAGAGCACGCCCAGCGCAGCGATGGCGACGACGACGGGCCCAACTGAAGAAGCGAAGCTCGAGGCGGCTCTGGCCCGGCTGACCGGCTTCAAATCCGAGATATTCAACGGGATGGACGAGATCGTTAAAAAGTTCTACGAGTTCTCGAACGTGCTGCAGATCCAGGTCAGCGAGCTGGCGAAGAATCCTTTTTCATCAGAATTCTTCATGAGGAATAAAAAGGAAGAGTCCAAAGTGGAGAGGGCGCCGCAGATGGACATGGCGACAATCTGGCGGGAGGAAATACAGAAAAAAGCCGAGGCATTGCAGCTTGTGAGTGTTGTGCAGTCCGATCAGGGGACGTGCTGCATGATCGGTGATAAGATTCTGCGCGAGGGCGACTCGATCCAGGAATTCAAGGTGCAACAGATCGGGGACGACTTCGTCAAGGTGGAGTGGGCGCCGGAACAAGACGAGCGTCCGCCCGGCACAGAATCGGAGCATATTGAAATTGTTTTGAAACTGTCGAAATGAGCCCGACGACGACACACGTGAACGTCATTTTAAGGTGACAATGAAGGAAGGAAACAAACGATGATAGACGTCAAAGACGTGCTGGCCAACGTGATAGAGTATGGTGCGAGCGATTTGCATATTAACGTCGGGATGCCGCCGATCTTGCGGCGAAATACGGAGCTGATCGACTTGGATTTTCCTCCGGTCAGCAACGAGGACGCAAAGGAAATGGTGCTCGCGATGATCGGGCCGGACCGGTTCAAAAAGTTTGAAGATAAGAAGGATTTGGATTTCTCGACCAACCTCGACGACGGCCATCGATTTCGTGTCAACTCCCACTACCAGAGGGACACGATCGGTATCTCCTTCAGAGTGATCCCGAACCACATCCCCCAGTTAGAGGACTTGCATTTGCCGCCTATCGTCGCGGAACTGACGGACCTTCCGCGCGGCCTGGTGCTCGTGACGGGCCATACAGGCTCGGGTAAAAGTACGACGCTGGCCGCAATGATCGAACTCATCAATACCAAGTATCGCAAGCGTATCATCACGCTCGAAGATCCCATCGAGTACATGATCGAGAACAGCAACAGTATGATCGAGCAGCGAGAGATAGGCTCGGATTGCACGAAGTTTGCGTCGGGTCTTAAGCACGTGCTCCGGCAGGACCCCGATATTATCATGGTCGGCGAAATGCGAGACCTGGAAACGACCGGCTCGACGATTACCGCTGCCGAGACCGGCCACTTGGTCTTCAGCACGCTGCACACGATCAACGCGTCCCAGACGATCGAGCGTATCATCGACATCTATCCGGCGGCCCAGCAGAATCAGATCCGAACGATGCTGGCCAACACGCTTCAGGCAGTGATCAGCCAGACGCTGTTCAGGCGAGTCGATGAGCCGGGGATGGTCCCCTGTACGGAGATCCTTTTGTGCACGTCGGCGGTGCGAAACTGCGTCCGCGAAAACAGGATTTACGAGATTCCGAATATTATCGAGACCTCGCGCCGGCTGGGAATGCAAAATCTGGACAACAGTATTTCCGAGATGTATTTCAAAGGTTACATCGATCGGGAAGAAGCCATTATGCGTTCGAGCAATCCAGCAAAGATGGAGAAGATACTCGTACCCGTCGAGGAACTCGAAAGCACGCGGTCACGAGACGGAAAGAAGGCGGCCGCGGCCCGCTGAGCCGGTGTTCGGCCTTTGCCGCCGCAAGCGTATCCGCAGAAGCCCCGCCCGTAAACAGACGAAACAGGCCGGAGGACAGGACAAGAGAAATGTTTGAAAAATCTTCGCAAAATGGTACGGGCGCGACCGCCGTTGCTGAGAATCGACATACGCATCGCGCGCCGTGGGAGCAGGATCGAAGCCGAAACGCCGCGTCCGATACAGACAATTCGGGCGGAAAAAGCAAAGGTAACTCGATGCAGAAGATGGGCGAATTCAGGGTGGAATTCGGACCCAGCAGAAAGGATATTCTCAATTTCACAAATCAGCTCACCGTCATGATCCGGGCGGGCATCAGTCTTCAGGATTCACTTGAGTCCATCGCCGAGCAGGTGGATAACCGGAAATTCAAGCTGGTCATCACGGACTTGAAAAACCGGATCGAGGCGGGCCAGAGTTTCTCGCAAGCGCTCGCCGAACACACGCACGTGTTCAGTGAGCTGTACATCAACATGGTGGCGGCGGCCGAGATCAGTGGCTCGCTCAGCGGAATGCTCGAGAAGCTGGCTGAGTATCTCGACTCCGAAGCGGAGACGCGCTCCCAGGTCAAGGGAGCGATGGTCTACCCGATCATCATTGCGGTCATGGCAGTGTCCGTGACCATCTTTCTGCTCTGTTTCGTCTTACCACGGTTCACGGCGATCTTCAGGGGCAAGGAACACTTGCTGCCCGCTCCCACGAAAGCGTTGATGGCCAGCAGCGCGTTTCTCCGCGGTTACTGGTTCTTCATTCTTCCAGCCATTGCCGCTTTGTGCTTCGCGTTCTGGTATTTCGTCAGTACGACAGAAGGCCGGCGATGGTGGGACAAGACCAAGCTGACCCTGCCGTTGTTCAGGACACTCTGCCGGAACCTGTACATTACACGAAGCCTGCACACGATGAGCGTTCTGGTCCGGGCAGGCGTACCCATACTGAGCACGATATCCATCACCGCTCAAATTGCCGGTAACGTCCTGTTTAGGAGCATGTGGCTCGGCGTCCACGAAGAGGTCCGCCAGGGCAAGAAGATCGCGTCCAGCCTGGCCCAGTACAACCTCATGCCGGTCAGCGTCGTGCAGATGATACGAAGCGGCGAGGACTCCGGCACGATGGGCGAAGTCCTGCGAGATGTATCCAATTACCACGCCCGGGAATTGAAGACCACCATCAAGACGGTCACGTCGATGATCGAGCCGATTATGATTGTCCTGATGGGTATTCTGGTCGGCTTTATTGCAATGAGTATTATTCTGCCGATCTTCAAGATGTCCAGCGTTGTGACAGGAAAATGACCATCATGCAAGGTAGACAATGCCGTTACGGTTTTACATTTATCGAAGTGTTGATAGCCACACTGCTGGTAGGGCTTGCGGTCGCTGCGCTGTTAGGGGCCAATCAGGCTTTCACAAGGACCAACGACGTGGGGGTCGATCTGTCCACGGCGGAATTTCTGACGGAAGAGATTCGGGAGCTCATGACGTTGCTGCCCGTGGTCGATCCCCAAACCGGTTCGGCCACGTTTGGCCCGGAAACCGGCGAAACCCTCGCGGGCTACGACGATCTGGACGACTTCGACGGTGCAACTTTCTCACCACCGATCAATGCTGGTAGATATACCCTGAGTGAATATGCAACTTTCTCTCAGCGAGTAACCGTCGAGAACGTCAGCGCCTCCAATTTCGAGCAGGTCGTCAGCGACCATGGAAGTGACTTCGTTCGGGTGACAGTCAACGTGTATCAAAACGCACAACGGGTCGCCTCGACAAGCTGGCTTCGAGCCCGATACTGAGACGTATTATTGAAGCACGAAGCATTAAATACAAAATCCGAAATAAATTCAAATGACTAAAGTACGAAATCCAAAACACAAAATGGGGCTTTCGGGACTCGGCGAGCGACGAGTCCGTTTCGCCTTCACCCTGGTGGAGGTGCTGGTTGCTCTGGCGATATCCGCGATTCTGATGGCGGCAGTAGCCGTGGCGTTCAATGCGTCCGCGGTGAACTACACGGAAAATGAGGAAATCTTCAAGACGATCAATAACGCTCGCCAGACATTGTTCAGGATGACCAGTCAACTGCGCACGGCCAAGGCCGTCGATCCGAACGCACCGAGCAACGAGTGTGCGCTGATTACGGCCGCCAACGAGAATATCACGTATCGATATAACAGCGGTGACAACAAGCTGTATTTGGACACCAGCGGCAATTCATATGTGCTGTGTGATCATGTACTCGCGATGACCTGTACGAAAAACGCGGTTCTCGAAGATACATTGAAGGTCAAGAGCGTTCAAATCTCTATCACGGTCTCCAGCGGATCGAGGCGGCGGACGGTGTCAGCCGCGGCCGTGGTCAGAAGAAATTTGAGCTGACCGGTCCAAAAACTCTTGCTTTTTGATTTTTCTCCGCCATAATACCAGCGACGGTCCTCGTCCCGGTCCCGTCTGACGGCATTTCGGGATAGAGACGGGTATCCGGGCGATTAGCTCAGTCGGCTAGAGCGCCTGCTCGACACGCAGGAGGTCACTGGTTCAAGTCCAGTATCGCCCATTTCCCAAGCCCCTAAAAACAAAAGGTTTGTGAAAAATCATTCCTGTGTCATCCACCTCGGCAGATGCTGTGCTACACTTATGACTACACTTTTGAAGTAGTTTGGAGGCAAATACTATGTCGAGAAGCAGGCCAGCATCAAATCCAGTTTCCTATCACAAACACACGAAGCAGTACTACGTTACGAGAGGGGGCCAGAGAATATATCTTGGTTCTGACAAGGACCAAGCCCTTAAGAAATACCATCGGCTTGGCTTGGGCATCGAACCGGATGAAAAGGAGGCTACACCGCCGGTTAGCATAACAGTAAAGGGTCTGGCGAACCGCTTCTTGGTGGCCCAGCAGGCTAACTGGCGAAATCCCGAGACTACTCTAAAAGCCTACAAAGACTGGCTTCGACGTTTCCTAAAAGACCACCCGCGATTGAAAGCGACTGATTTCACAGTTGAGAAATTTGCCATTTGGAAACTCTCTTTGAAAAAACGCAACTATTCTCCGGAGTCGATTAACCACTATCTCGGAGCGGTCCGGGCAATGTTCACGTTCGCTGAGGAGACCGACATCATCCGGCAAGCACCCAAACTGAAGCGAGTCAAGAACGAAGTCAAGCCCAGAGCGGGCTCGATTGAAAAGCCTTTGTATACACTGGAAGATATCACCAAGTTGCTGAAGAAGGCTGATCCACAGTTGGAAGCGATGCTTATGCTGGCTCTGAACTGTGATTTTGGACCGAAGGATATTCGGGATTTAACATGGGGCCATATTGATGGCGAAAGGGTGACCTTGCCGCGGAGTAAGACAGGAGTGTGCCAAACCTATTTGCTTTGGCCCGAGGTACGTAGACTACTGAATGGCATCCGCCATGAGAGGGCCAAGCTTATTGGGAGGATGCGAAAGCGAAGCGTGGAACATTGTGACAACGATCATGTCTTCGTGACCAGATTCTGGAGACCGTGGGGCAAAGACGCGATTGCCGAACAGTTTCGCAAACTGTGCGCAAAGGTCGGGGTCCCGTGCCATGGGTTTTACCGCCTTCGCCATTGTGCCTCCACTGCCATGTCGCTTGTGACTACTCCTCACGTCCATAGGAAGTTCATGCGACACAGTCAATTGCAGCAACAGGTTACCTACACGCATATTCTCGATGCTGAAGTGGACAAGGCGATAATGATGGCCAAAGAAAAGCTATTTCG
>CAYZAH010000150.1:0-8185 GCA_964475805.1 uncultured Pirellulales bacterium
TGTTCGGGCTAAGGCCAGCACTGAGGTTGTCCCGGCGTGACATTGCCGAGGAGATGAAGACCTCCGGCGGCAGTGTGCTGGGGGCCATCCGTCGAATGCGAAGCGATCTCTCGGTGGCGGGTCAGATCGCCTTGGCTGTGGTTCTGGTTCTTATCGCTGCCTTGCTGTTGCGCACTGCCATGGAGACCGCGCGGCCGGACCCGCGGTTCCACCTGGAGGACACGCTGGTTGTTCGGATCGATCCGGAATCGGCCGGCTATGACAAGATCCAGAGCATGCAGGCATGCGAGAGTCTGGCCGATCATCTGGCATCCCTGCCGTCGGTCAAGGCGCTGGGGACAGCACCCAACCTATTCTACGGGGGTGGAGGGGAGCAAACGATACGCGAATACCGGCCGGGGGTAGAAGAAGGTGAATCCCGGGGGCCTCGCGCACGGCACGCCAACATGCTCGCCATAGGCCGGGACTACTTGCCGGCGCTGGAGGTCCCGCTGTTGCAGGGGCGCCTCTTCGATCGGCGTGACAGTATCCCCGACGCGGAGAAGGTCGCGATCATCAATGAAACCTTGGCGCGCAGGCTTCGTCCCGACGGCAGCGCTCTCGGCTGTCTGGTCCAACGGGGTGTGGTTGAGTTTGGCGATTGGTGTCCCGATGTCTACCGGGTGGTCGGGGTCGTCACTGACCTGCCGGACGTGCAGGAGCGGGAGGCGCGTCCACAGATATACGTACCCGCCGGACCGGATGACTTATCTCTTTACTTCTACCTGCACGTCAGAGATCGTAAAGCGGTCGAGACTCTACGGTCGCAGATGGTCGAGGAGATCCACCGGGTCGATCCGTATATTCCGGTTCTGTCGGTGACGACTCTGGCGGAGATACACGATAACGATATTAGAATATGGAACGCGAGATTCCACGCTCGCCTGGCATTGGCGGCCGGGGTGGTGGCTTTGTTTCTGGCGGCGCTGGGCATCTACGCCATCAAGGGCTATATGGTCACTTCGCGCACGTCGGAGATCGGTATCCGCATGGCCATGGGGGCTACGCGCAGGAGCATCATGGCCATGATTCTGCGGGAAGGACTGGTGCAGACGGCGGTCGCGCTGCTGGTAGGCTTATTGCTGGGTTTGGCGATGGCGCGGGTAGGGGCCAGTCAACTCTACGGCATCAGCTCGGCCGATCCGGTTAGTATTGCTGTAACCGTGGTCCTGCTCGGGGCCGCTTCACTGCTGGCCGGCTACATCCCGGCCCGCCGGGCGGCGAAGATCGATCCGATGGAGGCGCTGCGCCATGAATGAGTTTGGAACAGACTGCGAAAGGAATTATCCATGATGACGATATGGCAAGACATTCGCTATGGCATCCGAATGTTGCTAAAGAGTCGGGGGTTCACGGCCATCGCTTTGATCACTCTGGCTATCGGCATTGGGGCTAATACGATCATGTTCAGCCTTGTGAACGTGATGCTGCTGCGTCCGGTTCAGGTGAAGGAATCCGACCGGCTGGTAGGCTGGGAAGCACGCGATGCCTTCTTCAGTTATGACATGTACCTCAGCGTTCGAGACGACGTCTTGCCCTTTAGCGAGATTATGGCTCACGCTTGCGATCTTCAGCCTGTTACCGTCGTACGGGGAACCGTCGCCAAGCAAGTGACCTCGACATTCGTCTCCGCCAATTACTTTTCCTGTCTGGGCGTCAGGCCAGCTCAAGGGCGGGAATTTCTGCCTGTTGAAGAACAGCGCGGCGCCGAGCCTGTCGCCGTTCTCAGCCACCGCGCGTGGCAGCGATCAGGGGGCGACCCGGACACCCTGGGCAGCCAGCTTGTCATCAACGGCACGCTCTTCCGCGTCGTCGGCATAGCGCCGGAAGGATTCACCGGCACGACCCTCGTCGGGCCGGACCTCTGGCTGCCACTGGGCACGTATGGACTCGTGGGCCACCAGGGCAGAGACGAGCCCAAAGACAGAACCATTGACATCTGGAACTATCCGCCGCTGTCGCTGATCGGGCGGCTCAAGCCGGGTGTGGATATGGCCGCGGCTGAAGCGCAATTGCAGTCTATCGTCCCACGCCTGAAGGAGACTTATCCAAGGCCCTGGAGGGCAAGCAGCACGTTGCACCTCCAGCGATTGTCCAGGGTTTCTCCGGATACCGGACCGGACGATAGGACGGCGCTGTCCGTGGCCAGCGGTTTTCTCATGGCTGTCTCGGCCGCTGTCCTGCTCATCGCCTGCCTGAATCTGGGCAACATGATCGTCGTGCAGGGCGTCGCCCGGCATCGGGAGGTCGCCATCCGCATGGCTATCGGCGGAGGTCGGTTGCGGATCGTGAGGCAATTGCTGTGCGAATCTCTGCTGCTGGCGTTGATCGGAGGTGCATTGGGGTGCGTTCTGGCGTATTGGGGCACGAAGATAATAAGCGTCTGGCTGGTGGCCCCTCAAGTCCCCGAATTAGCCGGCATGCCACCAATACGCCTGGACGGCCGCGTTCTGGCCGGAACGCTGGGCTTTTGCCTGATTGCCACCTTACTGTTCGGCCTCAAGCCCGCCCTTCGTCTATCTGGACGAGACGTCATCACTGACATTAAGGAATCAGGTGGCCGGGTGGTTCGTTCGGTCCAGCGAAGATGGCGATTCTTGCCTCGCGGGTTGTCCGTCGTCGGGCAAATTGCTCTGTCTGTGGTGCTCGTGATGGGAGCGGCGTTGTTTACACGCAGCGCCCTGTACGTGGCACGGGTCGATCCCGGTTTCGCACTCGGCGACAAACTCCTGATTGAAATTGACCCCTTGGCCGCCGGATATAGCCGCGTCCGGAGCGTGCAGGTCTATCAAACCCTGGCCGACCACTTCAGATCCATGCCGCGAATTCAGGCGGTTGCCCTATCGGCTTCATTCCCCTTCGGCGGTGGCGGCAGACACGGCTGCATGATCACTGAATACACACCCGGCGCGCAAGACAGTCAGATCGAAAAGCCGCCGCGTCCCAGCTGGAAGCCCGCCTACGTCGAGTACCGGGTCGGCGGCGACTTCTTTGATGTCATGGAAATTCCGTTGTTGCAGGGTCGATCCTTCGGCCCCCTCGACAACTCCCCGGGAGCAGAGAAGGTGGTCATCATCGATGATCGGCTGGCACACAAGCTGCGCCCGACCGGCAGTGCCCTGGGCTGTCTGATTCAGTACGGCTATTTCTCATTCTCGGCGCCTTGCCGGGTCGTCGGGATTGTGGCCAGAGTACGCGACGGCGTGCAGGAAAATGAGTTCCCGCAAATCTACTTGCCGATCGAGCCTGACCAGCTACCGGCCTACGTTCATCTGCGGGTCGCCCGCGGCCAGTCTCAAGCGGATATGCTGAAAACTGTTGCAGCGGAAATTCACAGAATGGACCCACGGTTACCCCTCGTGTCGGTGACGACGCTGGCCCAAAGGCACCGCACCAGCCCCGACGTGTGGGCAGCGGGGCTGGGCGCGCGACTGGCAACGACGTTCGGCATCATGGCCCTGTTCCTGGCCTCGCTCGGCATCTATGCGGTCAAAGGTTATATGCTTGCGTCGCGGACGCCGGAGATCGGTATTCGCAAGGCCCTGGGCGCGACACATCGGGACATTATGGGCATGGTCTTGCGTGAGGGTTCGGTGCTGACGGCGGCAGGCCTGGCCGTTGGGTTGCTGCTGGGGTCGGGTATAGCTCGCCTGATTCACAGCGTGTTCTACGGCATCAATCCAGTCGATCCGATCAGCATTCTTGTGACCGTGGCCCTGCTGGGGACCGCCTCCTTACTGGCCGGCTACATCCCGGCCCGTCGGGCGGCGAAGATCGATCCGATGGAGGCATTGCGATATGAATAGTGAATTTTGATTTCCGAAAAACAAAAGACAAAAAAGAAAGGAAGAAATGAGTCGTTTAATAAATGATATCAAATTTACTCTTCGCCAATTGTGGAAGAATCCCGTCTTCACCGTCGTTGCCGTAACGACGCTGGCGCTCTGTATAGGTGTCAATACCGCCATGTTAGGCGTATTGTACCGAGTCGTGTTGAAACCTCTGCCATTTGCGGATTCCGAGCGACTCGTTGGTATTCAGGTGCATCACCAAGACTCGGATCGGACCGAACCGGCGGTGTCAGCATCCGAGTTTCAGGCTTTGAATACTGAGAGCAGAGTCTTTGAAAGCGTGGCGGCCTTCTCGGATGAATTCACCAATCTGTCGGGAGTTGGGATACCGCAACGAACCCAGGGGATAAGGATTACACCTAAGTTCTTTGCCGCCTTGGGTGTTTCCCCAGTGATCGGTCGGATGTTTTCTCCTGAAGATTATGCGTCAGGCAACGATCATCTTGTGTTGTTGAGTGACGGACTATGGCGCGGATGTTTTGGAGGCCGAACCGATATCCTCGGACGAGATTTTCTTCTCGACGGCAAATCGGTCACCATCTGTGGGGTAATGCCGCCAAGCTTTCATTACCCCAGTCGGCACGCCAGCTACTGGAGGCCGCTGGTATTGAAACCCGAACAGCTCAGCGAAGGAGATGACCGTTTCCTGAGTGTGGTCGGTCGTTTGCAGTCCGGTGTCTCCACGGAGCAATTGAGACAACAGCTCCAGCGGTTATCGCTGGGCTACACTGAACAACAGGCCGATGCCTCCTCAGGCCGGATCACCTTCGTGGCACGATCCCTGCTCAAGGAAAAGCTCGGCGGAGCGGGACGCATTCTCTGGATCCTATTTGGAGCCGTCAGTTGCGTGACCCTGATCGGATCGACGAACCTGATCAACCTCTACCTGACGCACCTCGGTAAACGCCGTAAAGAACTTGTCGTTCGCAAGGTACTCGGCGCCCAAAATCGACACATTCTCCGTCAGTGGCTGACGGAGTCATGTTTACTCTCTCTGATGGCCGGCATGATTGGTGTCACACTCTCGATATGGTTCATTCATCTGCTGAGAATCTTCGCTCCCTACGGATTGCCGCGTGCCGAAGAGATTACCGTCGACCCTTTGATTGTTACTTATGGTTTCATTGTGTCGTTGTTGGCGGGTGTGGGAATGTCGATCATTCCGTTGGTGCACGTCCTTCGGCAGAATGGGAATACCGACGTTCTCAAGAGTCGGGAAGGCGATGGTAATGCTGCACGGCACAACGCCCGCTTCTGGCTGGTTGGGACCGAGGCAACCATTGCCACGCTTTTGCTAATCAGCGCGGGATTACTCTGGAATAGTTTCCACAGGGTGATGCGTATTCATCCGGGGTTTTCTTCCGACCACATTTTGACCGCACGGATTGTGCTGTCGAACAAGGCCTATGACGATGATGATGCCCTGAGAAGCTTTTATCGCCGGTTAACTGACCGCGTGGAATGCCTCCCGGAAGTGAGCGGTGTGGCTATGGTCAATGCACTGCCCCTAAGCGACATCAATTTTGACCGTCCATTTAATATTGAAAATCCTGGTTTGACGAATGGGCCTGCTGAAAATGAGACTCCAAGAGCGAACTACACCTCTGTCAGCACCAACTATTTTAAACTAATGGGCATTCCGATTCTGGCTGGGCGGACGTTCGAGCCCATTGATGAAGAAGGCGAGCCCGTCGTTATTGTCAATCAGTGCCTGGCCAAGCATTATTTCCCACAAGGACAGGCAATTGGTCAACGCATCAAATTAGGCCCCGGACGCTGGCGTCCCTGGATGACCATCGTAGGTATAAGTGCAGATGTCAAGAATTACGGACGCGAGGTACCCTCTAAACCGACCTTCTATGTGCCGTATCAGCAGAAGGAGTTTCTCACTTACACCATGCGGGGCATGTTTTTAATCGTCAAGATCCACGCCCCGGCTGAAGTAGTAATCAATCGCCTACGGAGCGAATTGAACGTATTGGATCCGTCATTGCCCCTGGCCAACATCGAAACCATGGACAGCCGCCTGAGGGAAGCCGTAGCGAATCGGCGTTACCACTCGACCCTGATGGCCTTGTTTGCCGCACTGGCTCTTGCACTCGCCATAATCGGGATATATGGAGTTCTCTCCTGCATCGTTTCCGAACGTCGGCATGAGATTGGCGTGCGTATGGCACTGGGATCGAACCGAATCGATCTTTTTCGACTTGTGCTGAAGCAGGGATTGAAACCCGTGTTGGCCGGAGTATTTTGCGGATGGGTACTGGCTTGGGCGTCCCAGAGCCTCATGGCGGGATTTCTTTTCGGGATATCGCCACATGATCCAGTGACATTTGTTTCGGTTGGCTTGCTTTTCTTGACGACCGCTATCGTGGCCTGTTTGGTCCCGGCTTGTCGCGCCGCGATGATCGATCCGATGGAAGCGCTGCGCTACGAATAATCGAATGAGAATCGAGAACACAAAATGCAGAGGGTATTGCAGATGACTACTCTATGGCAAGACATACGCTATGGCTTTCGGATGCTGGCGAGGAATCCGGGATTTGCGGCTATCGCCGTTTTAACGTTGGCCATCGGGATCGGCGCGAACATTACGATGTTCAGTTTCGTCAATACGTACCTCCTACGCCCATTACCTTTTGACGGTGCCGAGCGTTTGGTCGACTTTACGGATACACATGCAACGTTTGGACGGATGTCCGTTTCGTATACGAATTACCTGGATTTAAGGAAACAGAACCAAACCTTCGAGCAGATGGCGTGTTACCGGCACATCCGAAGTATTGTAAGAGGAACAGATGCGCCTGAGCGACTCAGAGGGATGCAAGTGACCGCGAGTCTTTTGCCTATGCTTGGCGCTAAGGCGATGCTGGGTCGATTGTTTAACGAAGCTGACGACCACGCGGGAGCTGAAAGAACGGTCATTCTCAGTCCCGGCCTATGGCAGCGGCGTTTTGGTGGGGCTCCGGACGTCATCGGTAAGACGCTGGTGCTGGACGACGATCCCTATACCGTCATTGGCGTGTTGCCACAGTCATTTGCCTTTCCTCCGTTTCACCGGAATCCCGTGGAATTTTGGACGCCCATTGGCCTGCTGGATCAATACGACTGGTTCATGAGAAGGAGCAATCATCAGGGCACAGAAGGCATCGGAAAGCTCAAGGAAGGAGTTACCTTGGCGAGTGCTCGTGCCGACCTGAATCACATCGCTGAGCAACTGGAACAAACCTATCCTGATAGCAACGGGGGCTGTCGCGTCGCAGTCGAGCCGTTCCATCGATGGCTGATGGGTGATACGAGACCTGCCTTGCTGGTGTTGATGGGTTCGGTGCTCGCCGTGCTGCTCATCGTGTGCGTTAATATCGCCAACTTGTTGTTGGTGCGCTCCTCTGCACGAACCCAGGAATTTGCCGTGCGCCGTGCACTGGGAGCGGGAAGGTTACGTCTTGTCAGGCAGTTGCTGGGAGAAAATCTGGTGCTTGCCGCATTTGGAGTAGTAGGGGGGGTAATTGTAGCTCTCTGGGGGACGGACCTGCTCGCCGCCTTTCTAAGTGACCATTTTGTTAAGACCGGGGACGGTCTCTTGCACCTTGATACCAACATGGTGTTATTCATACTCGGGACCGCAATCGGTACAAGCGTTCTTTTCGGTTTGATTCCCGCCCGGCACTGTATAAGCAGTCAGGCAAACAGCGCGATTCGAGACAACTCCCGAACCAGCACCTCGACGAGGGGCCATAGCCGCTTGCGCGATGCCCTTGTGGTTACGGAGGTTGCCCTCGCTCTTGTCCTCATGTTTTGTGCCGGACTCATGCTCCACAGCTTCGTGAATTATCTTCAGGCTGATCCCGGTTATAATCCGGAAAGTACCGTGACTTTCAATATTCGTCTGCCCAGCCAGACCTACCGCACGGACGAGCAGAAGTTGGCCTTCTACAAAGACTTTCTTCATCGCATGGAATCAATCGCCGGAATAAGACACGCCGGCTTGGCCTCCGCTATGCTCGGTGGTTCACAGTCAACCTATTATGTTGAGGGTGCGCCGATTCCCGCGTCCGGCCAGGAGATATTTGCAGAATATAGCCGGATTAGTCCCGACCTTTTCCAGGCTATGGGTATTCAACTATTAAGCGGGCGTTTCTTCAACGAGCACGATACGCGCGATGCCTCTCCGGTCGTAATTGTCGATGAGAAGTTCGCACGCAAATGGTGGCCTGATGAAAACCCTCTGGGAAAACGGCTTCAAACCAATCGTACCAGCCCTGATCCGAATGCGCCATGGTCCGAAGTGGTCG
>CAYZAH010000151.1:0-8080 GCA_964475805.1 uncultured Pirellulales bacterium
GTTTTGAACCAGGTTCGCTGGCCTTTGGCTAAGCGACGGGTGTTCTTCTTGATTAGCTCGACAGTCTCTTCCAGGTCGATCCCGCCGCTTAGGTGCTCGATGATCTCGGCGTAGCCGATGGCACAACGGGCCTGTTGGCTCAGCGGCTTGTCCTCGCCGAGTAGCGATCTGACCTCCTCGACCAGGCCGGCGTCGATCATCTTCCTGACCCTTCTGTTAATCCGGCCGCTGGCGTCAGCCTTTTCTCTCCGAAGTCCGACGATCGTCCAATCGTGCCGGGGCTCCCGCGTCTGCCATTGTTGCTGGAAGCTCGATATTGGCTTGCCCGTGATCGCGTGGACCTCCAAAGCCCGAATGATGCGACGGGCGTCGTTCGGATCGATACGCTCAGCGGCGGCGGGATCGACTCCCGTTAGCTCACGATGAAGCTCCGCCAGACCTTCCGTCTGTGCCCGTGCCTGGAGGTTGGCGCGTATCCGCTCGTCACTGCCGGCCTCTTCGAATAGCCCGTACAGCAATGCCTTGATGTATAGGGCAGTTCCGCCGACGGCAATGATCTTCCTGTTGCGGCTCTTGATTTGCTCAATGGCCCGCGTGGCCGCGTCGAGAAAGGTCCCCACATTGAACGAGTCGCTCGGCTCGACGATATCGATCAGATGATAGTTGACTCGCTCGCGGGCTTCCCTGGGCGGCTTGGCCGTGCCGATATCCATCCGGCGATAGACCTTCATCGAGTCGATGCTGATGATTTCCGCACCGATGCTTTCCGCCAGTTCAAAGGCCAATCGCCCTTTGCCTGATGCCGTTACGCCGAGAATCAGAATCATTTTGCTCTTTACTGTGTGCTGTTCTTCTCTTAGTATGGCCCAATGATCGGCCATCGGCCGGTAGTTGTCAATAGCAGGTAGTCAGGGTGCGATCGACCATGGGCAAGGGTACTTCGACGGCGGACTTCAACACTCGATTGCGAGAGAAAGCCGACTCTGTAAATGTTACGCTCAGGCAGATATTGGATGCCCATGACGTCGAGGGTGAGTTGAAGAGAGCGCTCGTGTACACGCTCGAATCGCCGGGCAAACGGGTCCGTGCGGCGCTGCTGCTCTGGTGCTGTGAGCTTGTCGGCGGTCAGGTCAATTCTAATGCCGAAATCGCCGCCGCGGCGATTGAGATGGTACATACCTATTCGCTGATCCATGATGATCTGCCCGCGATGGATGATGACGACTTGAGGCGGGGCATGCCGACGTGCCACAAGGCCTTCGACGAAGCGACCGCGATCCTGACGGGCGACGCTCTCCTAACCCTTGCTTTCGAGGTTCTGGCAAACCGGATCGACCCGCCGGCCGTGGCGGTCAGGCTCATCGATCAACTGGCCCGGGACGCGGGGGCCTCGGGAATGATCGCCGGACAGATGGCGGACTTGAAGGCCCAGGACTGTGAAGGCACGAGAGAAATGCTCGAATACATCCACATCCACAAGACGGCCAAGATGCTCCGATGCGCCGCGGCGATGGGGGCCGTCTGCGGCGGGGCGGTGCAAGAGCAACTCGAGTGCCTGTGCGAATTTGGCTTGAAAGTCGGCTTGGCTTTTCAGATCGCCGATGATATTCTCGACGAGACGGCGTCGAGCGAGCAGTTGGGCAAGACAGCCGGCAAGGACCTCAAGGCCGCCAAGTGCACCTATCCAGCGGTCGTAGGCTTGGAAGAGTCGAGACAACTACAGGAGCAGGTGACATCGGAGGCGACAGCCGCGTTGGAACCATTCGGCGAAAAAGCCGACACACTCCGCCAATTCGCCCAAGCCCTGTTGCAGCGAACGAGATAACCCTTGACCGGAAGCCCCTGCCGGTGCGGATCTTTCAACATTTTAGGCGAGAATCCGTATGGATAGGTGGGTGGAATTGTTGACCGGACGCACCGCCCTGTTATAATCGCGTCGGTATGTGCAAGAGCACCGGCAACAACGCCGAATGGAAATGGGTCAGTAGATAGGAGTTGTGAAATGGAAACTTACCTTTATCTTCTTCTTTATCCGGAATCTCTGGTCGTCTCGATGCTCGGTCCTTCCGAGTTTGGCGCGTATCTGGCTGCCGGAACAAAGAAACGGGTCCGGGAGCAAGCCATGTTCTTCCAGTTGGACAGTCAGTTCGAGAGCGACTATTTTGACCTGGCCAAGGCCAGGAAAGCATGTGTACCGCATGAGGACGGCCAGCCCAAGCACTCCGTTTATGTCTCGACGTATCGCGTGCTGGAGCACATTCCAATGGAGGTCATCGGGGATCAATGGCTGATAACCCGGGATGCACGCGCTCTGCAACTCAAGCGAGCGGAGGCGCCGGCGGAATTCAAAGGCAAGTACCATCTGTACCAGGAGCTTTGTCCGGTGCACCCGTTGATCGCCAGCACGCTGAATCCGCGCGATTTCGGTGCGTTCATCGCCGATCCAGGCGTTGCGGTTTCGGTGCCGAGGATTTGCTTCGTGGAGCTGGATCTGGCCGGCCTGGCCGACGACCCGGCAGGCGGGGACTCCGGCAACCTGCCCTATGACAACGTCCAGCACATCAGAGACTGCCTGATGGAGATTGGCGCCAGAGGCAAGGTCACCAAGACGGTCAACCGCATTCAACATGAGCATATTCCTTACCGATGCGTCAGGAGCGGCTTCTTCATTGCCGACCAAACGAGCATGGCTTACTACCCCTTCCCGTCTCCAGCAGATATGGAGGAGAAGTACCACGACTGGTGGCGCTCGGCGGTGCTGACCTAAGAGGCTTCGGATCGGAAGGTTTCTTTTTGCCTTTCCTTATCCGCATGCTGAACCAGTAAACGACGAAAATATCGGTCACGTCGGTCAATTATCGTTCGCGCCCGGCTTCCGTAGCGGTCCGTCAGGGCGTTTGACGCAAACCGTCAATTCGCTGGGCGATCTCTCCGGCTTGCGCTGCGGAATTCCTCACCTTCCGTAAAACAGGACAACAACTATCCACTTTTCTCGTGGGCGGCGCGCGAGAAATTTTTGAAGATTTTTCGGTCCGTACGTTCGTCTCTAAAAAAGCGGGAAATCAGCACGGAGAACGCCGCTTTGGAATCGTGTGGGAAAAAGGCCTGCGCGGAATGAGTTGGCTTGTCTCGTTTTGAACGCTGATATCAGCCTTTTTAGGCGGGGGTGGAATTCCTCTTCGCGCCTCCGATAAGACCCCAAGGCGAAGATTCTATTAAGGAAAAATTTGTGGATGCGCCGATAGAACCACTGACATTTTTGGGGTCAATGGATGAAAGTGCATAGATATCAAATGGAAGTGATGTGGCTGATCCTGGCTATGTTAGGTGTCTGGATCACGACTCATACGAAGCAGAAGCTCGAGCCTCAGCCGGCGAGGCAAGACCACGTGTTTGAACGGACATATTCCCCGCTCCAAATCCGTCCCCCGCCTCTGTCGGGCTGAGATTTCATATGATTTCTCACAACTCATCACACGAAAACAATGAACCAATGGGCCATAAGCATAAATGCTTCTGGCCTTTTTTATTGTGTCGTGCGCAGGCTGGATCGGGCACTAACCTCCACGGGCCCGGCGGGTCTTCACCCCAGGAGAAGAACCACTACTTTCCAGTTGATCTTGCCATCCTTTGCGACTTGCTATTCGAGCAGGAGACATTCCCGTTGTGTCCGTCTTCAGTCAGGAAGACTGTGATTATGCAGACGGACTCTTTTCTCACGTGCCGAATGTCGCCCGCGCCCCGTTGCAGACGACTACTGAACTTCAATCCGACGGGTCACTGTGCTCATGCCGTTCTTGTTAGTGGCGGTCAGAGTGTACGTCGTAGTCTTTGTCGGAGCAATCGTCCTGGACCCCAAGACACCGACCGGCCCGATGTAAGGCTCGATGCGCACGTTGTCGGCATCCGTCACCCACCAGCTTAAGGTGGACTTTTGTCCCGGACCTATCCGTGGACGGGTCGTAGTAAAACTGCGAATGACGGGACTCTCGATCGCCTGAAACGTCGGCGCTCCACCACCTTCGTTTGAATTGGCCGTTGAGGTTTGCAACTGCTCTTCAAGCTCGGTCACCTTTTCTGTTGCGGTCTGAAGCTTGGCTGTCAATTCGTCGCACTTTGCTTGGGCCGCTTTCGCCTCGGCGACGGCTGTTTGCTGAGAGCTCGCCAGCGTTTCGACTTCCTTCTGTAATGAGTCGCGTGCGCGGGTTGCGTCAGTCAGTTTTTGCTGAAGCCCGTTCTGGGCGGTGGTCGCGTCAGCGAACTGCTTCTGCAATTGTTGTCGTTCGCCGCTTAACTTGGTAACCTGCTGTTTGAGTTGCTCGAATGAAGCGGCCTGCTCTTGCAGGTCGTTTAGCTGCTTCTGCAACGCGTCGCGCTCTTGCGTGCGCGTCTTGAGCTGGGCCATAAGCTCGTCGCGCTCTTTTTTGGCGTTGTCCGCAGCCGTCTTGGCCGCCGTCTTGGCGTTCGTTATCTCCGTTTGAAGGCGCTGAACCTCTGCTTGTTGCTCCGCACGACCCTTGCAACCCGCCAGTACCAACCCGAGCGTCAACGCGACACCACCTGCAAAGATCAGAATCTTCTTCATGATTTTTACTCCCTTACCTTTCTTTTCCGTAGACATTCACTCCATTTAGTCAAAGATTAATTGGATTGTACTCCGGAATGGATAGGCTGGCAAACAAAAAGTCCCAAAAAAACCGGGCATAGCGCCCTGCGAGAACTGACGCAGAGATTTCCCCTGCATTTCGCACGGCGCAACACTCAGTTATCCGGCGTGCGGCCTTTCGTCAGCACGTCCGTCCTCCCCGAGATCAGCTCGGCGATCGCGCGGGTGTAGCCGAACCGTTCGAGCAGGATCTTGACAACCGCCGTGATCGGTACGGCCAGGAACATCCCGATGATCCCCCAGATCGTTCCGAAGAAAATCAACGACAGCAGCACCACAATGGGATGCAGGTCGAGTGATTCACCCATTAGTTTGGGCTGGATGATGTTGCCGATGAAAAGCTGAATGCCGCCGGGGATCACCAGGACCAGAATCTTCGAGACGATGCCGAGTTGCGGATCAATCAAGGCGACCGGCAAAGGCAGGATCGTGGCGATGATCGAGCCGATGCTCGGGATGAAGTTCAAAAGGAACGCGAGGAAGCCAAACATCCAGCCAAAATTCACGCGGAGAGCCGTCAGTACGAGCCCAACCAGGATTCCCGTGACGCCGGACGTCAGCAACATGGTGAGAAGGTACCGCTTGATGCGGGTTTCCGCCTCCCACCACAGGCTACCCGTCGGAGCTTCGTTTGCGCCCTTGCCGGCGACCATGAAGATCATGAAGATCACGACGAGCAAACTGTTTGAGATTACACCCATGACGCTGCTGGCGATACCGGTGAGTACCTTTCGCACCGTGTTGGTGGGAATGCGAATTAGCTGAGCTGACGGGCGGGTCCGAGATTGCATCTTGGACTCGTCGGTGGGACCGTTGGGATCGTAGGAACGTTTTCTGATATTGAGCGGTGGCGCGTTGGGGTCACGGACCGGCTCATTAGGCTCGGCATACCATTCGGGCGGGAGCAGACCTCGGGCTCGGTAAAGCAGTTGCTGGAACTGGTCTTCGTAGTCATCCCGGTTTTGAATGATTTGATCGGCGGCGGCCGTCACGAGCAACGCCGCGAGAACGAGGAATCCGCAACCAACGGCGACCGTCGTCAATATGGCCGTACGGCGCGGGACGTGGAGCCACCTCATCTGAAGATCAATAACCGGTGCCAGAGACAGAGTCAGGAAGATGGCCAAAACGAACGGGACGAGCACACCACTGAAGAAATACATCGCACCGGTGATGGCCATTGCCGTCAGAATCAGCAGGCATGCGGTTTGAATCCGTTGTTCGGAGTATTCAGGTTCTCTTTCCATTTGCCTGCCTGGTTCTTCTTAGAGCGTATGTGGGAAGCTGCTTTGTCGTAACGTGGGCGTCTTGCCCAGTGCCGCAAAGCCCTGCAAATCGGTCTCTTCACGGGCGAATGCCTGTGCCACTTCTGAAACACGCTCTTAGTCCAATAGGTCGCACGTTCCCGGCCGTTACACAAGATACCGAAGTCTTCGCCGGCTTGCAACAGTGTGACGTTGTTCTTTGGAAAGCCTGTTTTCGTGGAAGCCAAAAAGAAAGCCCCTGTCTGCGGGCGAAAGAGATACCGCGTGCAAACGGGGGCCAAGGGCTACAAGCATTGGACTGACAGCCCTGTAAGACTACAACTGTGATAAGGTTTCTGTACTACAGTGTTCTGCGTCGGCGAAGCCAACTGACTAAGCCGGCACCCATGCCGCCAAGCAGCAGCGCTCCCGGTGCCGGGACCGGACTTACCTCTGAGACAATCCACGTACCGACATCACCGACAATAAAACCCCCCGGGAGAGACATATCCTGATAAATATCATCGTCTTGAAGGTAGTGTACGTCATAGTTGAAGGTCATCGTCGCAAATTCGCCGGGAGTCATAGTCGAGTGCACCACAAAATGGTCATCCGCCTGGCCATATGACTTGGTTGCGGGATTACCGTCGCCATTGTTTCGCCAAGCCCAACTGTCAGCTATGCGTCCATTGAAGACCTCAAGAGGGACGTCACCAAACAGGGGCGGGATAGTGGTTACGTTCGTGGGGGTGAAGAATTGGTCCGCACGGACGGACCAGGCCAAATAGGGTGAGGAGGCGTCCCGCGGCACACCTTCCATTCCCGGAAACGTGAATTCAACTACATTATCTGCCATGGAACAGAGGGATTCTCTCAGGCCAACGAGTTGGTCGTAATCGGCCATCTCCCAGTTCTTCATTCCGCCATACCCGCAAGCGTTCATGCCGGCGATAAATCCCTCTTGTTTGGCCCTGACCATGCCTACCGTATCTGTGAGATAGGGATACCAGTACAAGTCATTGGTGCAGTCGTAGACCACTCGGTCTCCATCAATCCATACGTTGGTTAATCCGGCCTTCGCGGGAGCGCCGATATTCAAAGCCGTCGCACAAACAACAAAGGTTAAGAGTGTCTTTTTCATTTCCGTTCTCCTTACTTGACCTGACTGAGTTCTTTGAAGCTGTCCCTAACTACAACAACAACGTGTCTGTAATGAGCCTTGCTCTTTCTTCACGATACCCGTTTTCACGAAGAGAACGTGTCGTCGAATGCCACGACGAGGGGAATGGGGTTTGCCTTGGGAGGAATGAAACGTCAGTAGAGGGGCAGGTGCACTATTCGGTATTCATCACCCTGTCGATAATTGCCAACCTCTCGGCAACCTGCCGCCTTGCTGAGAACGACTCCTCTGTTTCCTGCCAGATAACCTCACTCCCACTATGTTCCCGTATCCAAGCATGCTCACCAAGGTAGCTGCTTCGGAACCATGGGTATCCTTCGCGTGAGAAAGTCAAAACCGAAGATACCGCACTATGTAATTATCTCATTTTGTCATTCTTACCAGAATAACGTCAACATAAAACCTTGATAAATGTGGGAATTTTCTGTAAATTTCTCTGCTTAAATTATAAATAGCTGTGGCTTGAGATGTTACAGCTTTAACAATGTGATGACAGCTCTACAAATATTAGGCTTCCTTATGGACATTCCTTAAATGATCGCATTCTCATCGACACCGATACCCTATAATGTTATCGGAAATAGACGCCATGCATCGTAAGCTATAGTTACTATATGGTTTATTTTAATAACGATGTATTCATTGTATAATTCCTATATTAACTTATTGTGCCTTTCCATATACGGCAGGAATATTCTTGTCCATTTTACTATTATGGTGGAGTGTGTTGCTTCCCAGTCTAAAGGAGTGATCGTGGGTAACCCGAAGAAGGAAGACGGATCTCGGTAAACACAAGGCTCGGGCCGAAGACAAAAAGCCTCTTCCTGTCTGGGATGAATTAAATACAAAACCCCTGCCTGCAGCCGAGAGGGAATCGACGAGCAGATAGGGGCTCTGAAGAGTTGTGCGAATCATGTCTTGCGCACACTCATGCGAATATTCTGATCATGTTGTTAGAGTGTTCTGCGTCCTCTTAGCCAGCCGACAATG
>CAYZAH010000152.1:0-2979 GCA_964475805.1 uncultured Pirellulales bacterium
TCTGTGTGTGTGACTTATTGTGTTAGACAGGGTTACTGGATCTACAGGATAATGTGAATTTGGTTAGCAGATCATCGGGTGATCAGGTTGTGGGGATCAGGTCCGCCCGTTTGCTGGATCGACGGATTTCAGGCGAGTATGAGTCCGGCCATTTTGCTGAGAAGCAGAATCGCCGTCTCTTCCCGGAGGCCTTGATATTCTTCACCCCAATAACCAGATAGCCTGATACCGCTGCGTATCATTTATCTTGTCGATTCCGTTGTCCCATCCTCTTTAAGCCTTCTATCCCGTAGCTGGAGAATAGAGGCTCGCATCTTTCTTCACAGCTTATTTGGGCTTCGCCAAACTGGGTGATTGTCCTCTAAACCGGGGTTGGCTCAATGCGCCCCCCGTCATTTCCCGATCAAAATCAAAAATATGTTGTCGGAAAAAGTGAACGGACAGTGGACAAGCACCGTTCGAGAGAAATAATAGGGGCAGTAGGGCTGCTGAAAAAGCCCTCTGTCGTTAATTTATAACAACGTAGCAGAAGGAGTAAGTCATGGCACAATTAACGATCGTCGCGAATATCAAAGCCAAAGCCGACAAAATTGACCTGGTCAAGGCTGAGCTTGAAAAGCTGATTGATATCACCCGTGCTGAAGAGGGCTGTATCACTTACGATTTGCACCAGGACAATGAGAATCCCGCTCATTTCCTGTTCTACGAGAACTGGGAATCTCGCGAACTGTGGCAGAAGCATATGGGCAGCCGGCACCTGCAGGACTACGTGGCCGCAACGGAGGGCGCGGTCGAGGAATTCACGGTAAATGAAATGACGAAGATAGCCTGAGCGAATTAGAAGAGTGACGCTGGATAGAACAACAAGGCGGGTTGTTTATTAGGTGGCTGTCCTTATCATCGCGCCTATTACAAAATGAAAGTGGGTGAATCCTATGCCTGGAAATCCGGAGACCAGGAAGGAAATGTTGAAACGACTGCGGGAGCAGGGGATTCCAGGATATACAATTGAAGGTATCCTCGGTTCCGGCGCCATGGCGACCGTATTCAGGGGCAGGCAGACCAGCCTTAACAGGATTGTTGCAATAAAGGTCTTGAAAAGCAGGTTGGCCAAAAACGAAAATTACGTCAGACGTTTTCACATCGAAGGACGGTCGGCCGCGAAGCTGAATCATCATAATATCGTCAGTGCCATCGATGTTGGAAAAGCGGGGGAATACCATTATTTTGTGATGGAGTACGTTGAAGGTGACACCATCGGTGCCGCCCTGAAGCAGGGAAAGGTCTTTGAAGAAAAAGAGGCGCTCCGTATCATTATTCAGGTTGCAAGGGCCCTGAAGCATGCCCACGAGCACTGGATCATCCACCGTGATATCAAGCCCCAGAACATAATGATTACCAATGAGGGCGTGGTTAAGCTGGCTGACCTGGGCCTTGCGCGGGAGCTTACCGACCTTGCCGCCATAGAAGCCGAGAAGGGCCAGGTATGGGGGACCCCCTATTATATAGCACCCGAACAGATAAGGGGCAAGATAGATGTTGATGGAAGGGCTGACATATACAGCCTCGGGGCAACTCTTTACCATATGGTGACGGGCCAGGTCCCATTCCATCATGAAGACAAAAGAGAGGTAATAGAAATGCATCTGCATACGAATCTTACCCCACCGGATCATATAAACAGAAAGCTGTCGATCGGAATTAGCGAGATGATCGAGATAATGATGAAGAAGAACCCAGAAGACCGCTACCAAAATATCAAGGTTCTTATTGAAGACACAGAGAGTATCTTGAAGGGGAGCCCACCTATCAGGGCCCATCAGAGTATTGACGTTGACCGTTTCTCGCCGCTGGCCACCGGGGATTTTGTCCCGCCTGAAATAAGTGCCCTGGAATATGAAACGATCATAAGGCGGCAAAGGATTGCGTTGATCGTGTTCGGTGTTTCATTGGCATTGGTGACTCTTATATTGATCATCTTCCTGATGGTGCTTATGTGAACGGATTTGTGATGAAAAGAAGAATATCAAGGTGAACTACCCCCTTTGGTTGCCCTAAGCTGTTATGGACCGATTTGATGGACTACTTCGTGAACAAAACTCCAGAAAATTCTTGCTCAGCGGCCAAAAGCAGCTACGATAGCTCAGAAGCGCATCGGCACTATCTAATCGCGGAGGCGGTTGTGAAAACTCAACATACTATACAGGAGGAACAACAATGAAAGACACGCCCAAAACGACCGATTTTACCTTTGTGTTACCGAGCATCATTGCGATAGCGGTGATCCTTGGGCCTTTCACTTCCATTGCCGCATCCGTGACGATTGAAATGCCCGTTGAAGCCTATGATACCGCCAACGCAGCCGCTGTGTATCCTGACGAACCGGATCCGTCGCCGGATGACCAATTGCTTGAGATTTATGGACACCTTACGATGCTCTCCTACCTTGCCTTTGATCTCAACCAATTGCCTCAGGGCTTTGAAATTGTGGGGGCAACGGTCAGTGTGTTTGACATAGAGCCTGAATACGACGATGAGGTCGAAATCGCCTTTTTGGACGTTCCTGCGGATTGGGATCGCGCCACACTCACCTATAACATCGCAGTCGCTCAATATGGCGCCGTGGTGGCAACGGATAGTAATGATGAGCCAATTGCCGCGTTTGATCCCGCGAAAGTACTCTGGCTTGGGAAGGCCGTCATGGACAACCAGACGGAACCCGGAACGTCCACCGCCACCAGGACCGAGATGCTGAGTGTGAGTCCGTACGAAGAAGCCGATCTTGTAGCCGCATTGAAGGACGCGCGAACCAATGGGGATGGTTTGGTCACTATGGCCATCCACGGTACGACACGGAATAATAATCAGATCCTTGGCATCGGCTTTAGCGATAGCGAGAAGGGGCCCACGTTGTCGCTCACTCTTGCCGCATCCGGAGGTTCCGGTACGACCACAACGTACGATTTTGATGACCGGACT
>CAYZAH010000152.1:3079-8049 GCA_964475805.1 uncultured Pirellulales bacterium
ATGGTCAAATCTCGTTTGGCCTGATTGGAGGGTCCCATCCGAACATGGATATCGAAGCAATCACAAACGCGGATGCCTTGCCGTGGAACTCGTCTATCAACGGCGCCATTGGCGTCGCGCTTCGCCGTGTGAGTGATGAGCGTTACCTTGGTTTCTACGCGCGATCGGAAAGTGGCAGCCAATTCTGGGAGACCATTACCTTAGGGGAAGATGAGCTTGCCGGCCTTGTCTCTGGCGATGAGATGTATACCCTGGACTTCATTGATTACCATCACGGTGGATGGGGTTGGGGCGCCATTGACAGCGTAGTCATTATTGAAGGGACCCCGGGTACGACGTATTGATTGTGGTATCCCGTAGCAGGAATCTATCGAAAGGATCAGGGTTTGATTCTTGCACAGGGGATGTGCTTTCGGTAATTCATTAAGCCGCTCCCGCTTGAGCGCCTTTATCCTTGCTTAGTTGTTAGCGTGCCCTCGTTTAGTGCGCGATAGGGACGACCCGGGATCAGTCTGCCATTCTGTACAAATCCTTCCGGCCTCGATGCAAGGCACTGAATGAGGCGATTCCGCCACGTTTCAAGAGCGCTCAGACAGGTTGCGTCTTTTGAAAGATCGTGCTCTTCGTGCGGGTCCTTCTTCAGGTCGAACAGAAACTCCCTGCCGTTTGTGGGGCGCCAGATGTATTTGAACCGGCCATCGGTCAACGCATGGTATGCCTGCTCCTGGCTGTAGCATGGACCGTGCTCGAAGTGGAGCCATTCGCGAATCTGGCTTCTTTGTCCCCGCAGGACGGGAAGGAGGTCAATACCGTCAACGCGGGCCGGGCTTTTCGTCCCGGCCAGCGATAGAAGCGTCGGCATGATATCTTCCAGACAGACGGGCTGCTCAATACGCATACCCGCCTTGAAACCGAGGGAAGGCGAACCGCAGATGATAAAGGGGATGTTGGCGGAACCTTCATACGGCTCGCACTTGCGGAAATACCCGTGGTCGCCCAGCATCTCGCCGTGGTCCGAGGTGACGACGACGATCCAGGATCGCCCGGCCTTCTCGCTTCGCGCTTTGAAATCACGAACCAACAAAGCGATCTGATTATCCAGGTGTTCGATAAGCCCGAAGTAGCCGGCCTGTGCGGTGCGAAGGGTTTGGCCTTCGAGCAAAATCCGATGCCCGTTACGATTCCCCTTGGGCGACAGCGCGCCCCAGTCCACCCAGTCACCGTGCGCGGCGGACGGCAATTTCTGTTTCAGGTATGCGTCGAAGTACTTCTTGGGCGGAAAGAGCGGCGGATGAGGGGCATAGAACGACGAGGTCAGAAAAAGCGGCCGGTCAATATCCGTCTCGGCCACGATCTTCCGCGATTGGCGAATAACCCATTCCGTAGGATGGAGACGGTCCGCCAAAGGCCAAGGCTTAGCCTGCCAAAGGTTATACGTCAGACCAATATCCTCGACGAGCTTTTTTATGCCTCCGGTTTCCGGCGCCGACCGTTTCAAAAACTTGTCGTAATCATCACTGGCGACGTATGTGGAACCCAGTACCTGCTTTTGGTAACCGCAGGTCCCGCTGGCGGACACCTGATGCATGTTCCTCCCAACCAGCACTGTGGAGTAGCCGCACGCGCCGAGCAATTCGGGAAGGGGTGGCGTAGGAAGCGGCTTGGCCTTGTATCCGACGACTCCGCTCGTCTGGGGATGGAGGCCGCTCAGTAGTGCGAAGCGGGCCGGGATGCAGGAGGCTACGGGAGTGTAGGCCCGCCTGAATAATGCACCCTGTTTGGCAAGCTCATCTAAACAGGGGGTGCGTACAACCGGGTGCCCGACAATGGACAGGCAATCGCCGCGCATCTGGTCCGGCATGACCAGAAGGATGTCGGTCTTGGGCTTCTCCCCGGCGGGGTATGCAAACGAATGAAAGCAGAAAGGCAGAGTTCCCGCCGTAACCATTTGTTTCATGAAGTCGCGTCGATTCATAACTTGGTCCTTTTAGTATCCATCCTCTCTCTAGCTAACCGTCTGATCTAACGTAACTCTCCGCTTCACAGGGGCTTCAAATCTGGTTCTTCGTAGATCAACCTGCATAGTATACACGAGGGGTTAGGTCGGAGTCAAAGCTCCCGGGGATGTATTGGATTATTGATGATATGTCGTGTCGTTCCGATTCTCCCGTCCAGGTCCTTAACGTCTTTGTCCGGTCGGTTGGCAGAAGATTGTGGCAATAAAGGTATCTATGTCACATTTTTATCTGGTATCATGGCGGTTGTTTTTTGGCGGAACAAATGTAGAATTTGGGGGGAACAGTTGGGTCTATTTTGGGCATCTTAAGTAAGATGAGTGCAGAACGATTGAAGACGGCGGTATTGGGACTCTCAGAACGAGGGGGGCTTCTGCTCCAGGCGGCTCGAGAGGTCGAGGGGCTGGAGATTGTGGCTGTCGCGGATAAGGAGACGAATCTGGCCGAGAAAGCCGCATCGGAAGCCCAATGCGCCTTCTACGACGATTATAGACAGTTAATTATTCAGAATCAGCTTGATTGTCTAATCGTAGCCGCCCCGATTCATTCGTGCGACGAATTCGTGCGGATGGCGATGAAAAAGCGGTTCAATGTGCTCAAACTAGCGCCAGCGGCGAGGGATTTCGAGGAGGCGGCGGAGTTTGTTCGTTTGGCCGATGAGCAAGAGATACAGTTCGCGGTAGCCAATCCGAGCAGGTCTGCCCGATGTTTCGTGGAGTTGCGAAAGTTCCTTGAGGAAGGCAAGATCGAGCATGTTTTCCTGATGAACATCTTCTGCAATGCGCGCGATCGCGAGCCGTCCGGCTGGCAGACGGATCCGAAACTGGCCGGCGGGGGGGTACTGCTGCACGATTGCTACCCGATCGTCGATCAGGTCGTATGGAATTTCGGGATGCCCCAACAGGTCTATTCACTCAGCACGAACAAGGCCCAGGATAAGCAACAACGCTCATATCTGACGGAAGATACATCAATAGTGACGATGCGGTTTGGCGAAACATTCGTCGGTAATTTTGTCGCAGTTCGGCGGATGGGGGCTGGGCCTCAGGAGGTCTTCTTGCGCTTTTATGGGAAAGATCAGGTTTTGTCGGTGAAAGCAACACGAGTATCGCTCAGCGACGGCTCAGGCCAGGTGATAGAGGAAGTGGAGTGTGACGAAGACGAGAAGACGTGCTTGAGAGAATCGCTGGAGAGCTTCGCGCAAAGCGTCTTGTGGCCCGAAGAGAATAAACTGGCCAGCAGCGCCAGGGAAAATCTCAAAAATATGGCGGTGATCGAATCGGCATATCTTTCAGCTCGGACGGGTTTTCCGGAAGAACCGGGGCGGATCCTTCAGATGGCGCCGCCGAATGCGGAAGAGGAAGTAGCGGTTTAGATCGTAAATAATGCAAGAATATGTGTTTGACAAATAAGCCGTGACGCAATAGGCTTTTAAGTATGATGACGTAACTATATTGTAATCAGTGATTTGGAGATTTTACTTATGGACGACAGCAAAAAGAAACCGCTTATGATCGCCATTATCATCGTGTGCCTGGGAGTGGCGGGGGCTGTCACCTACATGCGAGCGGGCGGTGGTGGCGGCACCATCAACGACATACCGGCCGACAAGATGACGTGGGTCAAGTGCAACAATCCCCAGTGCGAGGCTACGTACCAGATGGCCGAGAGGGATTACCACAAAGCCATCCAGGCAGCTATGGATCCCAGATCGCTCGCTACGCCGCCGCTGACTTGTGAAAAGTGCGGCAAGGCCAGCGTCTACAAAGCTTTCAAATGCCCCTACTGTGGCGATGTTTTCTTTGCCGGCGCCGTGAAGAACGATTTTGCAGACCGCTGTCCCAAGTGCAACAAGAGCCAAACGGAAGAGATCAGGAAGGCCAGAAAGGCCGGCGGTCAGTAGAACAGTGAGTCGAAGTGCGTTAGAGCAGATCCCAACTTTAGCTCACTTCAGTTGCTTTAGGTACTTTCAAAGAGCCCTGCCCTTCTCATGGTCGGGCTCTTTTTGCGCGCTCAGTGGAGAGAAGGTCCCCTGGTATGGAAAAGTAACGGGGCCCATGCGCAATCGGCATAGGCCCCGGTTAGTCCGTTACATTTCATTCTTACGGTTACGGCGCAGGTGGATAGAGACGAATGTCATCGAAGTACACCGTCCCGGAGCCGCCTGAGGTTGCTACACCCGCTTTGGTTCCCAGCCCGATCGCGATGCTATCCACGTCGGCCAGGCTGATCCCTTGATCGGCGAATGCTGCCAGCGGGATACGCCACTCGGTCCACGTATCTACGGTGGCAGCGGCAGGATCATCGTTCGCGACAATCGCGGCGGTCCCGTTGGCGTTGGATAGTTGTACGTACATCGGCTCAGCCGCGTTGGACGTAATGCCGACGTCCTGGTGCTGCCATTGACCGCTCACGTTGCCCGTCGTCGTGATGTTCGAGAATACGGCCTGACAGGTCTGGGCTGCGTCGTGACTGGTTACCGCCAAACCAATGTACACGCTCGACAACATTGGGATGTTCGTCGGAACGGCGTTAGCGACCGATTGCCACGTGGTGCCATTGGTCGAGTGTGACACCGTGAAGTTGCCGGCGGCGTCACGTTCCAGCTTCACCCAGTGCGGCGCCGTGATACCCGTCTCGTTGGTGCTGAAACTGGTCGAGTCCATAGCGGTGCGGCCCTGACTGGCGACGCCGTTGGCCGGGGTCACGCACGCGAAGGCGTGCTTCGAGCCGGCATCGAGCGTCTCGCGGATCATCACGCCCGCCTTCGCCCAATCGTTCGTGTTCTGGACGCTGTTCACCCGTGCGACAATCGAGCCGGCGCCGGTCAGCGTCTTGAACGCGAAGTGGAACTGATCGGCGGTGCCCCAAACGTCGGCGCCGGAGCCGGTCATTGCATAAGTCCCGGCCGGGGCCTCGACGAAGCTGCCAACCGAGGCCGGATAGCCTCTGAAC
>CAYZAH010000153.1:0-8048 GCA_964475805.1 uncultured Pirellulales bacterium
GAGCCTAACGAGCCTAACGCGGTTGCCGCTGCGGCAATCG
Source organism: uncultured Pirellulales bacterium (assembly GCA_964475805.1). Classification (GTDB taxonomy): domain Bacteria; phylum Planctomycetota; class Phycisphaerae; order Sedimentisphaerales; family Anaerobacaceae; genus JAFGTG01. Next base: position 41 of record CAYZAH010000153.1, read on the forward strand.
ATTAGACTACGGGTTCGGCAGGGCGAGACAGCATTAGAGTTTAATAGGGACGGGTTCAATTGGGATAGTCACCGTTTTCTGGGCACTGTCCCCAGCCATTAATTAGGTAGCTGCCCCGAATGGCGGTCTGTTAAGCTGTTTGTCGGGCATTTTAGTAATTGTTGGTAGTTCCATAAACCGTTTGTCGAAATTACTCAGAAAGGCAGTTTTTGTTCTCTTTTACGGCAAGAGCATTATCTTTCAATTCATACATGCCCTCTTGTCATTGCGAGGATTTTCTACTCGTTGGCCCCTTAACGGAGCGGCGTTCGTAGCTGTCCCTAGTTTTCCCGTACCTCGGCGATTGATTTAGGACTTTGTGACAACCACGTGCCTTGGCATTCGGCTTCCTATTCTGTAGCTGACCGAAAGCTGTGGGTGAGGTTTCAGTGGTAAATGAAGAATGGTTGCTGGACCACAAAGAAAGAGAGAGAAGCAACGATGCAGTTATGCCATGACAAATCTATCATGAAGAAGACATTTCTCGTGCTGCTTGCGACGGCGGCCCTACTTGCCTGCGGGCGATCTTCGCCAGCGAAAGACGAGCAATCATCCGATCTCCAAGACAAGACCGATGGGTCATGCCTTCACATCAATGATAGTGCCCTCTATCAGTCGTTTCTGCAAGAACTGACAGAGCTATTCGATAACGGCAAAACCACCAAGATGTCAACGCTCGAAAGACAACTTGGCCGCGATCACGCTGGCGTCGAACTTCCGGAAATGACAAAGCGAGAGATGACTTTTCCCGATCTGTATCGGAGATGCAAGAGTGGAATCCTGGTCGTTGGCTATCTCTACACGTGCGAGAAGTGTGGACAACGGCACGTCGGTATCGCAACAGGATTCGTCCTAACTGCCTCAGGAGCCATCGTAACAGCGTACCACCTCGTGGATAGGCCGGCGTCGGAGGCACTGGGGGCAATGACATCTGACGGAAAGGTGTATGCGGTGAAAGAAGTCATCGCGGCCAGCAGGATCGATGACGTCGCCATTCTTCAACTCGACGGCTCCGGTTTTCAACCGCTGGCGATATCGGTGAATGCGCCGGTCGGCACATCTGTAGCCATGATTGGTCATCCTAACCGCCAGTTCTATATGATGACAACAGGCATAATCTCCCGCTATTACATTCGGAAAAATGAAGGCATAGAAACACTACGAATGTCGGCCACGGCGGAAATCGGTGGCGGCGCCAGCGGGGCACCGCTTCTAAGCGCTTCTGGAGGCGTCGTTGGCATAGCATCGAAGACATTGTCGTTCTTAGGTCCAGCACATGACAACGAGCATAGGGTCGTTCAGATGGTCATTAAACAGTACGTTCCGGCCAGTGTGATTCTCGATCTTCTGACTTCTGATAGCGGTAGTGCAATGGAACAACCGGATTCGCCGCGACGGTTCATCACCCGTATGGAGGCATTGGCGCGAAGCGGATCGTGGGGTACCCTCGAAAATGAGGCCGGCATCTGGATAACCGAGCACCCGAGCGAACTGTATACACCGATAGTGGTGGCAGGACGGCTAATGACAAAACCAGGCCGGGAAGGCCGGCGCGTCGGCGAGCGGATACTTCGCCGGGTTCTCGCTACCGACCCAAACTCTATCGACGGACTTCGGGTCCTTTCCAGGCTACTGTATTCCCAGAAACGTTATCCGGAAGCGGTCGAATTATACCGGCGGTGGCTTACGCTCGCTCCGAACGAGGTCATGGTTCTGAATGACCTGGCGTGGACTCTGAGTGAAGAAATGGGACAGTATGAAGAAGCTCTTGAGCTGGCTGAGAAAGCTCTAAAGCTTGCGCCCGAAAATATGACCTTGCTCGATACCTACGCGGTAATCTGCTGGCATCTGAAGCGATACGACGAGGCAGAAACGAGCCTCAAGGAGGCCCTTCGAGCATGTCGGAAGGCCGGATCGGCAACGCGCAGATCGATAGTGTTTTCTTTTCATCTAGCGGAAGTCTATTGGGAAAGCGGGCGCAAGGAAGAAGCTGGCAGTCTTTTTCAAGAATGCCTTGGCCTGCAGGAAAAGACCGGAGGGCTCAGTCCCGAGCAGATGGCCCAAGCTAAACGTCGGTGTAAAGAGCTTTCTATTGGATATTAGGGAAAGCCACCCATTGTCTTCTTGAAATTACACTTCAGAATTTCGGTGCCATCAGACTCATTTCTTCTTTTCCGTGTTGAAAGCAGATCGGCATCGATTAGTCGTTTGCCGTTAGTATTTGGTATTTCGTGCGTGGGTTCCTGCTTTCGCAGGAATGACAATCATCAAGAACCGAATATCCCTCCGCGCTCTCGGCGGTTACGTCTTGTCGTTAGCGAGATACGATTCACCAGCGACAATAGACTATCGACAGATAGGTCTGGGGTCATACATGGAAACCGGCTCAAGGATATCTTGTTTGCGGACTTGGCAGGAAACCATAGAATATTATGTAAAGGGTAAAGAATTTCGAAAGGACAAGCCATGATTAGCAGACACTCGCTGCGTATTCAAACCGTCTTACTGCTTGTTGTGTGTCCTGCCTTTGCAGATCAAACGGCGCCCCCAAAACGTGTCCCTCTACCCGATCTTGGCAAGCTGAACTTGGATTTTGACGTCAAGGCATTTCAAAACAAGACCGCCTTGATCTGTTTCTGGGATTACAGTCAGCGGCCTTCACGCCGATTTGTTCAGGAGCTTATCGCTCAAGAGAACCAACTTGCTCAACTCAATGTGCCGGTCCTGCTCATCCAAACCGATCCACAAAAACGCGAACCGTCAAAGACATGGCTCGACTCCCATCACATCAAATGGCCTTGCGGGACACTCGCTGATAACGTGGATGCCCACCTCCGTGATTGGTGGGTTTCTGGTTTGCCCTGGCCCATTCTGACCGATGTGAATGAGATCCAGTCTATGGGCTTTTCTCTTGAGCAACTCAAAGAAGCCCTGGCGGCAAAGGACCTTGGCACTTTACCGCTTCATACCCACTGGCGCTCTACCTTTGAGAAATTGTATCGTTTGCAGGACAATGAAATCCTGAAACGAATTCCCCGACCCTTCGACCCGTCACGCCAAAAATACTATCAAGACAAACGTCCTAATGCCAGCCGCCTGCCCGATATGTTAGTCTTTCGTTGGGATAATGCTCTGAAGCATTGGGGTGAGGTCATGGGAATCAAAGGAGACCTTCGCATTGCGCTCTCTTTTGTGATAGGGCTCAAAAGCTACGAACATGAAATATCCGATGAATTACTCGCGACCCAGTTACCTGGCGACTGGATCATTCGTAACGAAAAGCCCGTTGCACAGAAACTCGGTGCCTTAGCGCCGATATTAAGCAAGGCCTTACGGCGTTCCGTTTTGTTTGAGCTAAGGAACGTTGAACGCGAGGCGGTGGTCGTGACCGGTTCGCTCAACCTGAAACCCTTGGATGAGAAATCAAAACGGCGTGTCTATCTCTACACCGACCCGAACGACGATAGAAGAAGAGGGGGTGGCGGCGGTGCTGATTCAGTAGCAGAGTTGATTCGTGTTATTGGAGATAGAATCAAGATGCCGATGGTTGACAAGACTGCACCCTGTGAAAACGTTGATCTCACTTATGCAACCTTAAACTCAAGTTATCTTCGACGTATCACGGACCCCGTTGAGAAACGGAATCGAATTAGGACGCTCCTTGACAACGTGAGCGCACAGACTGGTTTGACCTTTGAGCTTAAGCGGCAGAAAGTCGACATCTGGTTCTTAGTGGACAAGCAACACCGACCTTGACAACATTATGTCCAACGCGTACAGTGGCGGAGCCGATCGGCATTTTCGGTAACGAGATACAGACTCGAAAGGAGATACCACATGGCTATGAAACACGAACAGAGACGGCAATCACGTCGTGAATTTCTCAAGACAGCCACCGCAGCTTTGGGGGCCGGTGTGGCGTCTCAATCCATTTGGTTCCCGGCCCTCGTGCGCGCTTCGTCGGGCGATCAGGTCCGGCTGGCCGGCGTGGGGTGCGGCGGCAAGGGAGCCAGCGACATTCGCGAAACCTCGAAAGGCCAGATCATGGTCGCCCTGTGCGACGTCGATCAGAACCGGGCCGCCTCCACACTCAAACAGTTCCCGAACGCCAAGTTTTATACCGACTGGCGCAAGATGTTAGAAAAAGAAGGCAAGAACATCGACGGCATCACCGTGTCCACGCCCGATCACATGCACGCACCGGTGACCATGACGGCTATATCGATGGGACTTGCCACGTACACGCAGAAGCCGCTGACGCGCACGGTGTACGAGGCGAGGCAACTGCGCTTAGCCGCCCAGCGAGCGGGCGTGGCGACCCAGATGGGCAACCAAGGACACTCCGGCGTCGGCTATCGCATGGTGGTCGAGCTGATTCAGCGGGGCGTGATCGGCAAGGTCAAGGAAGCCCACACCTGGTCCAATCGCCCGATCTGGCCGCAAGGCCTCGACCGCCCGGCCGGCTCGGACCCGATTCCCGATACGCTCGACTGGGACAAGTGGCTGGGCGTGGCGCCTGAGCGGCCCTTCAAGGCGAAATGGCCGGAGTCGTCGGGCTACAAAGGTAACCGCGACGTGTATGTGCCGTTCTCGTGGCGCGGCTGGTACGATTTCGGCGCCGGCGCCTTGGGCGACATGGGTTGTCACATTATCGACCCGGTCTATTGGTCGCTGGAATTGACGGCCCCGAACTGGGTCGCATACAACGGGCCCGAGCCGAAGCCGGAGATGTTTCCGACCGAGGAGACGCTCACGTATGAGTTCCCGGGCACACAGTACACGGACGGTACGATCAACGTCAAGTGGTACGATGGAGGCCGCAAGCCCCCGAGAGAATTGGCGCAGATGGGCGTGCAGGAAACGGGCAAAAACAAGGGCAAGCCGCGGGAGCTGCCGGACAACGGCTCTCTGTTCATCGGGACCAAGGGCGTGCTGATGTGCCCGCATGGAAGCGGGCCGCAATTGTTCCCGAAGGAGAATTTCAGGGGCCTGGACCGTCCGAACCTCAAGGGGATGGACCACTACATGATCTGGACCAATGCCATCAAGGGTGACCGCAAGACGAATTGCTCCTTTGCATACGCGGGGCCGTTAGCCGAGACCGTTCTGTTGGGTGTCATCGCGTCGCGCGTTCCCGGCCAGCGCTTGCTTTGGGACTCGAAGGACCTGCGCTTCACGAACTCCGAGAAGGCCAATCGTTTCGTGCGCGAAGATTACCGCGCAGGATGGGAAGTCAAGGGCCTTAGCTGATGCGGTTGAGGACTCTAAAATTGAGATCAAGTCGCTGGACAAGCTAACGATCCGCGAATAGCTGAAACGTGTCATCATCTGTGGCCCGGCCCCTCGATTCGGCTCTGAACGAGGGACCGGGCCAGTTGTTGCTTTCTGATCCACCAATCACTTGGCCGGAGGATCCTGATCGACTTCGAAGACGGCTTCGACGGAGAGATCCCCGGTGATCGTAACGGTCGTGCTGGCGGATTGCGCGTCGGCCACGGGACCCGTCCAGCCCACGAAGTGGTAGCCGGCCTCGGCGGTGGCCGCGAGGCTCACGACCTCACCATAATCGTACACATTCGTTTCCTCGCCCGGCGTAGTGACGGAGCCGCCGGCGCTCGAGGAGGTCGTTAAGGTATGCGTGTCGATGGCGAAATGAGCCATCACGGTGTAGTCGCCATCCACCAGCACGCTCGTACTGGCGTTGTCCCAATGACCCACCTTGAAGGCATCCACGGCTGAACCGCTCCAATGCGTAAAGTGGTAGTGCTCATCCGGTGTGGCCTCCAACGAGCCGAGCAGATTGCCGCCGTAGGTGAATTCCCCTTCGCCCGGCGTGGTGACCGAGCCGCCGGACGTGGACGAGACGCTCAGCGTATGGTTCTCGAAAATGAAGTGGGCCTCCAAGGTGTAGTCTCCGTCCACGAGCACGGTTGTGGCGGCCTTGGTCGGGTCAGCTACCTTGCCGGCGTCTACAGCCGTCCCCGTCCATTTTGTGAAATAGTAACCCTCTTTCGCGGTGGCTTCCACTTCGACGGAGGTGCCGCGCTCGTACGTGAAGGTTCCCTCGCCCGGCGTCGTTACGGAGCCGCCTCCGACCGACGATATTGTCAGGGTACCATTATCCAGCTCGAAATTAGCTGTCAAGGAGTAATCGCCATTGATGGTGACCGTGGTCTTGGGATCGAGCGCGTTTGCCACCTTCCCTTGATCGACGGCTGTTCCACTCCAATGGGTGAAGTGGTAATGCTCGTCCGCGACCGCTTCCACCACAACTTGCTCATTACAGTCGTATGTGAATGTCCCCTCGCCGGGCGTCGTTACAGAGCCGCCGGAGCCAGACGATACGGTTAGCACATATTCGATCAAAGCAAAATTGGCAACCAACGTGTAATCTCCATCGACAGTGACTTTGGTGTTGGCACTAAGCGGATCCTCCACCTTGCCCGCGTCCACCGCCGTTCCGGTCCATTGAGTGAACCGGTAGCACGCCTCAGCCGTCGCTTCCACCGGAACGGATTCATTGCAGTCATACGTGAAGGTCCCCTCGCCGGGAGCCGTTACGGAACCGCCCGCGGTGGACGACACTGTCAGGGTTAGACCTCCGATTAAGGTGAAGCTAGCCTCCAGGGTGTAATCTGCATCCATGAGGACCGTTGTCGCGGCCTCGTTCGGATTGGCTACCTTACCGGCATCGACCGCCGTTCCACTCCAATGACTGAACTTGTAACATGGTTCGGGCGTGGCCACGACGGTGACGGCGGCATTGCAGTTACAGTCGAAAGGTCCCTCGCCGGGTGTCGTTACGGAGCCACCCGCCCCGGATGATATCGTCAGTGTCACGTACTCGATGGGGGCGAAATTAGCCACCAGCGTGTAGTCCCCGTCGACAATCACATACGTGTCGGGTTCACTCGGCTCGAGCACTTTCCCCGCATCTACGGCCGTTCCGGTCCAGCCAGTGAATTCGTAGCACGGCTCAGCCCTGGCGACGATATGCACGGGCTGGTTCCTGTTGTACGTGGAAGGCTCCCCATCCGGGAAATCGATGGACCCGCCCGTCCCGGATTCGTCATGCAGATCGTTCGGCTTGAATTCGGGAGTCACGCTGACGTCACCATCCACAACGACGATAATGGTTGTTCCATTAGGATCGTTCGGGTCCACAACGCCACCCAGCCCCTCCGGCCAGCCGCCGAAATGGTGGTTCGGGTCCGGCTCGACCGTGATTCTTACACTCGTGCCGCACTCGTAATAGAAAGTCCCTTCCCCCGGCTCTATCACGGAACCGCCCTCGGTCGACGATATCGTCAGACTGCACAGACGTGTCTCCCAGAACTTGCTCGCCTGTGACGTTCCGCCGTACGCGCCCAAATTGATGCGCCCGCCGTTCGGCGCCGGCTCGTCCGACCAGGAGGAGGCCGGGTTGCCCGCGTCAATACATGGACTGACGTGTTCATCCTTAATCCACTCTGAGACGATTGGGTCCCATCGGCCTTCCTTGGACATGAGGTGATAATCCCCGTCAACCCATACAGCGTCGGGATGGTTCGGATCGACCGGCTGCAAATCGGGATCGCCCGCGCCGGTCCAGTAGCCTACATAAGCAAAGACGGGATCCTCGCTGACGTTTCCCGTGCCCGGCCACGTGCCCTGGATGTCGCTGTAGGTCACAGCGGGGTCATTGCCCGACCCAACGACGATCTGCTCCGGCGCATTGCCCCAGACGATGGAGTTGCGTATCGTGACGTTCGAGTCCACCAAATAGATACCTGCACCAAGCTCCGCTCCGTAATTGTCCGCGATCGTACAATTTTCGATGACGCTGTTGCTATCCACGCAATAGATCGCGGCCCCGAACTTGGAATCAGGCGTTCGGTTTCCGACAATGAGGCAATTTGAAATCACAGGATGACTGCCCGCACAGAGAATAGCGCTGCCTATATCGTTCAGGCCTCCCCTGATCGTAAAG
>CAYZAH010000154.1:0-1278 GCA_964475805.1 uncultured Pirellulales bacterium
CCCCTGGAAGGGCGAGGTCTGGAGCTTCTTCGTTCCTCCGAAGCAAGCCTATCAGCCGAGTCCCGCCGACGGCGCCGGTTACGTCGAGACGAACGTGACACTGAGTTGGAAGCCGGGCTACGCGGCCAAATTCCACAACGTCTACTTCGGTGACAACTTTGACGAGGTGAGCAACGCCGTCGGTGCTCTGCCCTACGCTGAGACGACTTACACGCCCGCCGGCCCTCTCGAAGCCGGAAAAACGTACTATTGGCGCGTGGACGAATTCGACGGCTCGACGACGTACAAAGGTAATGTCTGGACCTTCACGACCATGCCGATCATTCCGCCGGCCGAAGATCCCAATCTCATCGCCTGGTGGACGTTCGACGAGGGCATGGGCGAGACGGCGCTCGACTGGTCCGGGCACGGCAATCACGTCACTCTCTTCGGCCCGGGCTGGGCCACGCCGGGCTTGCTTGGTGAAGCCGCCCTGAAATTTACGGGCAGTGCCTACGGAGCAATCCAGAACCTCACGTACTCTGGTTCTGACTATCGCGAGGCCACCGTTTGCACGTGGCTTCGCACGAACATGTGGAACGAGCAGTACATCGCCTCGTTCGACCGCGATCAGTACTGGCGTCTGGCCATCGACCTCAATGGGCCGGGACCCGGCCAGATTGGATGGAACGTGCTGACCAGTTCGGGACAGGCCGACCTGAGCAGCGTCACGCGTGTGGACAATGGAGCCTGGCACCATGTATGCGGCGTATTCGACAATGGGCGGCTATCCATCTACATCGACGGCCGACTCGATGCCTCCATGACGGCGGGTACGACCTTCGGCACGGGCAATACCCGTTACGGCGTGCTTGGGGCTAACAGCGAGGCGGCCACCTTCAACGGCAGCCGTGGCACGGGCAGCCCCATCGCCGGTGACATCGACGACATGCGCATCTACGACAGGGCCTTGACGGACGCGGAAATCATCGACGTGATGCGGGGCGATCCGCTCATCGCCTGGGGTCCGAGCCCGTCCGATGGCTCGACACCGGACATCGATACCGCCCTGCCCCTGACTTGGTCACCGGGTGACATGGCTTCCAGCCACGATGTGTACTTTGGGACCGACAGAGACGCCGTCAGGACTGCCGACGCCGCCGATACGACGGGCATCTATCGTGGCAGCCAGAGCACGACAAGCTATACGCCGTTGGAAGGCGTCGAATGGGGCGCCGGGCCGTTCTACTGGCGCATCGACGAGATCAACACCGACGGCACGATCAGCAAAGGCAACGT
>CAYZAH010000154.1:1378-8032 GCA_964475805.1 uncultured Pirellulales bacterium
CATGCCTTCGCCTGCGTGACGCCGGGAAGCGGCGTTGCCTCCCAGGGACGTACGAGTACGGACGGAACCAGCTACAGCACCAACGAGACCGGGATCACCGCTCCGCACTGGGTCAAACTGGAGCGCGACGCGTCGGGCAACTTCACGGTGTCGCATTCGACTAACGGCACGACCTGGCAGGCGGTTGCGGATTCCATTCCCACGAATATTCCGATGACGTCGGGCGTTTACATCGGTCTGGCGCTGACCAGCCACACGGCGGACCAGGCTTGCCAAGCCGCATTCTCGAACGTAACGACCACCGGCAACGTGAGTGGCCAATGGGCGCACCAGGACATCGGCCTGACCACGAACGCGGCTGTGCCCATGTACGTGGCGCTCTCCAACGCCAACGGCGCTTCGGCCGTCGTGGCCAACGACGACCCCGCCGCCGCGACCATTGACACATGGACTGAATGGCGGATTCCCCTCCAGGCGTTTGCCGATCAGGGAATTAATCTGGCCAACGTGGACAGCCTCGCCATAGGCCTCGGGACCAAAGCCGGCCTCACGTCTCCCGGCGGATCGGGAACGGTCTACTTCGATGACATCCGGCTGTATCCATAGCGGCCATAAGTGACCGTACCAGCAACAGTTAACTACGCATCATAGGGCCTGTGTCGATTCACTCGGCACAGGCCCTTTCTCGCAACCACCTGACCAAGAGTCTTCTGTCGTTTCCAACGATTGGCTTCGTTTTGCGCATTCTGCTCCTTCGCCGACGGATCGACGAAGAGCCTCCGTGGCGAGGGCATCTTGCCGGTGAGAAGCGACAACCTCGTCCCAATTGGCTTTGTTTTGCACATGTGCCCCTTTCCTCGCTGACGGCGTGCCAGCCTCATCCCGAAGGGACGGGATGGCGGGTCCCGCGCCATCGTCTTCCTCCTCTTTTCGTACGCGCTGAATCTTCCCAAGCTCATTTCTCGCCTTATACAAGCTGCTCTCGATCCGCTCGAACATCACCGTTTCGATACCCCCGATTCGCGCGAGTCCTGCTAATAATTCTGTATGAAAATCGTAACAATCCTCAACTTTTTCACAATTTATGACATTTTGGTGCGCAAAAAGACCTCGTTTGAGCGCATTCTGCGCGACCATCGCTTTCCGTTCGCCTGTCTTCGAGCCGGTTGATTTCCGAGCATTGAGACGATTGGCTTCGATTTGCGCGTCGGCAGCCATCAGGAATCCTCCAGAAGCTGCCCGCTACCCGCATAGCGGATTGAATTCCTGCCAGCCGCAAACGAGTGAAGTTTTCGATCGAAGACAAATGTGTGACTATTGACTATTGTTCCCGCTTTGGCAGGATTGATGAGCGTGGAGTGTGACTATTCACGAAATACCATCCACGGTCGATTATCGTCATGTTAGGTGTGTATTGTACTAAATTCACTGGTCCGTGTCAAGTGAAATCCCGTCTCGAGCCGCAAAGAGGTGCCGAGTGCGCCAAGTCAAGAAAAACCCGTAGTGACACGGATTGTCTCGGGCGTCATTCGTGATAGATTGTAGTTGTAAAGATGAAAATATTGACGGTCGGCATCTTGCCGAGCGCAGGCCACGCCGGGGGGGAGTGCAGCTCCCGCACCTGTAGTTCCCCCGAGTGGATATCTGAAGGCGCGACCGAGAAAGGCGCCGACTGAGTTGGGCTTCGTGTGGCCGACGAACAAGGCGAATGGTCATTTATGAATGACGGATTACGCGGGAGAAAGGGGGTCTTCTTCAGGTTGTCTCTGAACGTTGTTACGTGTGTGTAACTAGAATCAGGGGTATCACAATTGTGAAGATAAGGAGATCTGAGCATGTTTAAGAAATGTTTGCTTAGCATGACGGCGGTGTTGCTGATGTCGTCGGCCGCTCTTGCCTGCACAAACAAGGAGAACTGCCGCAAGAAGGACTACAACAAATGCTGCGTCAAGAAATGTGAGCCGCGCAAGCCCTCCAAAAAGACGTACAAGGTCTACAAGAAATCGTGCAAGGACACCAAGAAGTACTCGTGGGTGAAATACGTCTTCGGCTGGCTTGACTGAGACTAAGTGTCGGATTCGCTCCACGTGGCAATCCGTCATGAGCGCATTAGTGATGAGAGCAGATCCGAGGTGAAGTCGTGACGATAGAGGCGGGTCCCACGTGGCTCGCCTCTCTTTAGTTGTGCGCTCCGGTCGCGGGTGGGCTCCTTTAATTCCCGCCGGCCCCGTGGCTCAACGATCAAGTGTGCCTCCGATCACGTCGCGAGAGACTCACGCGTCGGACGTTTTCGACCGATCCGCCGTGCCGGCCTCATCCACTCTCCTCAGCCACACTTCTTTCCAATAGAAGAAGCATGACCTGTCACAACGGCCCCGTTCCAGCCCGTCACAGATGGCACCTTCCAGCAAGACGGTGTTCTTGATCTTCCGTATTTCGCCGGTGCTTTCGAGAAGTATATGCTCAACCCGTTTGTAGACTCTGAGCCTTTTGCCGCAGAAGTCTCGCATCCCCTTCATGAAAGACATGCCTTTGTGTCGGCGTCGCAGGTCGAGAGTCGACCAAATTTCCTCTTCTGATTTCACCTCGACCAGTTCCCCCGGCTGCAGGTTCAGAGTCTCTTCGGAGACGGTGTACTTTCTGCTCTTGGCAAGCTGAGACTTTGCCTTCTCACTCGCGCCGGCGGCCGTCAACGCCTTGAAATAGGCAAATCTCAACAAGGATGTTACGCCGGCGGTTCTCAAGTGCCATGCCGCATTCCTGAACTTGCCGGCTAACTTGAGAAAAAAGCCGACATGTGTAGGTGTGGACGCAGGATGCATACAGGCGAATTGCCCGTGGCAAGGCAGTAGGTCCTTCTCTGTCATTTCGAGAGCACCCCCACTACTTGGGCGCGTTTCGTTTCGATTTCTCTGCGCTACGCACATTATGATCACCTTCCCCAGATGTCTTATCAGATGCAGATTCTATATCAGCCTCCAACAACCCCCGAGCTGACATCCCGTCCCAAAGTATACTGCTGCCCCCGTAGGAAGTTCTCTACTATTTCTTTTTTCAGGACCAGTTTAATGGATTTTCCGGCCTTCCGCAACACAAGACCACATAGGGTCAATGTAACGCTCTGCCCTTCTTCCTTCGAATGGCCGTCCACTCTCGTTGGAGTGAACCGGCGTGTGAACGTCTTGCGTTACTGTCAGCTTCTTGCCTGATCGAGGATAAGGTCCTTCACTTTTTGGCTCGGCAGATTCAACGCGCCGTATGCGGCAGCGGCAGCGCTGCGAAGAGCTGGATCGGTCGTTCCCGAACTAATCAGTGTGTAGATGGCGTTTATCGTCTCATCTGGCAGCATGTTGGCGTTCAGCTTGGCGGAGGTCGCCAGCGATTCGAAGCCCGATATTTGCACTTCTTGCGAATTGTTGGTGTTGAGCGCCATTGCAGCGATGGCCCGCTGAGCGTCCGGACTATCGAAATGGGCTAAGGTCTGAGCAGCCGGGACCTGGATCTCGGAACGCTTACCCCACACGGCACTCTGGAGAGCACCCTGGGCGGCGGACAAGTCAATAACGGGATTTCGCGTCACCGCCAGGTGATAGAGGGCCTGTACGGCGCGCAGTGCATAGCTGTCGGCCGCCTGCTGGTCCCAGCCGTTGCCGCTGGTCGTAGCAGCCAACTGTGCTGTCTGTCCCAGGGCCTCGGCGAGATTCGACGTGACGAGCTTGCTCTCGTTAAAGCTCTCTTTCGGCCCCGCCTCCGCAATGGCGATCGCGGCGCTGTACCGGACCTTTCTGTCGTCGAACGTCAGCGCCTGAAGCAAGGGCTGAGCCGGACCGATCTGATACATGAGCGACTCCTCGCCCGCCGTCTTCGCCAGGGCTTCGATGACGCCCAGAGCCACAAAGGCGTTGTTGTCCTTGACCGCGCGTGCGAGGGCCTGATGGAGATATTCGACGCCGGCGGTCGTCGCGTAGACGAGCGCGTCGGCGTGGTGCTCACCGAAATAAGCCGGCCATTGCTTAATTCCCGTGGATTCGGCTTTGAAGAAGGCCGCCAGCCAGAGGCCGATAGCCCGGCCGAAACCTGCGTCGGATTTCAGCGCCCACTCACAAGAGCGCATGGACATCAGCTCGTTAAAGTAGCCTTTGGCTACCTGTTCGCGATGGAGTTTCTCTTCCTCCGGATTCCAGAACCAAATGTTGGCAAAATTGGCGTCCGCCGGGGGCGCCAGCGACTCAGCGTGGTAATAATACTGCTCGCCGAGATCATAAAACAATTGGGCCGCCGGAGCGCTCAGCATAGCAGGATTGATCTGCCGGATACTGGTCTTGGCCAGTTGCTGAAGCTCAGTCGAATCACTGTTCTCGACAATGTATTTCAGATAGGGCAACGATTGAGGGTAGCTGATTTTACCCAGCGCTATGACAATCTGTGCCTTGAGAGGCACGTTCGTCGTCTGGGAAGCCGCGACGAGAGGCCGAATGGCATCTTTGCCGATCTGAGGCAGCGCCCGGGCGATATTAGCCAGATCGCCCTGCCGAGCCGGGTCGCCCATCGCGTCGATCATTGCATCGAGCATGAATGGAATCGCGTATTCACCCGCGTTGCGGAGCCGATCCACAGCGATGAACCAGCCGCGGTCGGTGCTGTTGAGCCGTCTGACCTCTTCGGCGATGATCTTCGGAGACGTCCGCTCCATGAACCGGCCTCGCTCGATCAAGGCCAGAATCTTGCCGCTCAGCTCACCCATCTGGGGATCGGGTGCATGGTCATGAACTCTCACAAGAATCTGGTAGCCTCGAGGATTCTCCCGACTCAACTTGAGTAGTTCGAGAGGGTCCGGATTGCTGTCCAGAAGCGCCTGTGCGTTCCCTTTGGCCATGTCGAATCGGCCGATCATCGTGTAGTGCAGGAAGTCGCTCCAGTGCTCTTCAACGCTCTGAGCGGGGCACGTGTTCGCCACGAAAAGTGCTGCTACCGCAAACACGACGGCTGTCTTTCCATTGAACATCAAAGTATCTCCAAAAAGTGCATTCATTCCAACACCAAACCATCCTCGGCTCACCTCGCAGATTAGAGTAGCTTAGGCAACCCCTGACCTCCGAGTAGCCCGTTTTCAGGGCGTTTGCTGCCCACCTGATGCGGACATAAGCAACAATCCGTTACGTTATTCTTCGTCCGTAGACCCTTATAGTATTAGTAAATACCCGTTCTGTCAATAAAAAACCGCCTGATGTGCCGCCATAGGCGAAATGGTCCGGCTATCGCTGACTGCGCTCTTGAATTTTTCAGCGATTCATCCCATAATATCTACTATGATAGCGTGGTTTGTGTCACACGAAGCTGACAAGCACAGGCAACCTGAAATTGTGAGTTATGGACACGGGTGCGATATGCGCAGGACCAATAACCAGACCGCGGATAGGACGAGGATTTCCGGGCCTGAGAAGACGGACTTTCGGTCAGGATTCACGCTGATTGAGCTGCTCGTGGTGATCGCCATCATCGCTTTGCTGCTGGCCATCCTGATGCCGGCCCTCCAACGCGTCAAGAAACAGGCCAGGGCCGTGGCCTGCCAGGCGAATCTGCACCAGTGGGGGCTGGTGTTCTCCATGTATATGGACGACTACGACGGCGCCTTCGCCTACGGCGACAGCAGCGGCCAGTGGCGGTACGTCCTGCAAAGCCAAGCCAGGGACCGCAAGCTCAGCACCTGCTGTCCCGAGGCGGCCAATCCCAACAGGACCGATGGCACGTATGGGCCCTGGGGAGAGAGTTCGCTGGACGCCGATTACGTCGAGCAAACGGACTACGGCAGCTACGGGCTGAACCGCTGGGTCTACAATCGGGCCAAGAATCAGTCACAGGAAGGATATTGGAAGGGCCGAAACGCCAAGGGCGTGGATCAGATTCCGCTGTTTCAGGATTGCTCGTGGTACGGCGCCGGGCCGCTGCACTACGATAGCCCGCCGGAGTACGAGGGCAACACGGACAGCGGAACGGGCGATTGGCGAGATAACAACATGCGTCGGGTCTGCCTCAACCGGCACAATGGAGCGACCAACGCCGTCTTCCTCGATACCTCGGTCAGGCGGATCGGCCTCAAGGAATTATGGACGTTGAAGTGGAACACGAATTACGACACGATGAGCATCTGGACGAGGGCCGGCGGCGCCAAGCCGACTGATTGGCCCCAATGGATGTGGAGCTTTAAGGACTACTGACAGGAGAAGGAATGGTCCAGACACGAAGGGAATTTCTGAGAGTTTTGGGCGCTGCGGCCGGATCGCTTATGATCCCCCGTGCGCTCTTTGCAGGCCAAATA
The DNA here is from genome assembly GCA_964475805.1 of uncultured Pirellulales bacterium. GTDB lineage: Bacteria > Planctomycetota > Phycisphaerae > Sedimentisphaerales > Anaerobacaceae > JAFGTG01. Next base: position 7,698 of record CAYZAH010000154.1, read on the forward strand.
TCTACTCGCAAACCCAACGTCGTGCTGATCTTCACCGACGACCAGGGATCGATCGATCTCAATTGCTACGGGGCAAAAGACCTGTACACGGACAATCTGGACCGCCTGGCGAGACAGGGTACGCGGTTCACGCAATTCTACGTGGGGGCGCCGGTGTGCTCGCCGTCGCGGGCGGCTTTGATGACGGGACGCTATCCGCAGCGAGCGGGCGTGCCGGGGAACGTCTCTTCGCAATCAGGTCATGCCGGGATGCCTACCGAGCAGGTAACGATTGCCGAGATGATGAAGGCCGCCGGCTACGTGACGGGTCACGTCGGCAAATGGCACTTGGGCTA
>CAYZAH010000155.1:0-7973 GCA_964475805.1 uncultured Pirellulales bacterium
TTTGTCATCGACGGACTCGTTTGGACCTGGAGCAGCGAGACGGCCCGGGAGCCCCTCACGGTCAACGGACGGGCCTCGAGGACCAACAGCACGTGGCCCGTCAGCGCCAACGGCTACGATCTGCATACCGGCGAGCTTGCCAGGCAGGTTCCCCTGGGCAACATTTTCAAAACCTATCATCACCATCGCTGCTACCGGGACAAGGCCACGTCGCACTACATCCTGGCGAGCCGGCGCGGCAGCGAATACGTGGACCTGGAACAGGGCAGCCACACGATACAAAACTGGGTGCGAGGAACGTGCCACGTGGGAATGATGCCGGCGAACGGGCTGCAATATGCACCTCCGCATCCGTGCGTTTGTTACATTGAGGAGAAGATCAACGGCATGACGGCGCTGGCGCCGCAGATTCCACCGCGCTACCGGCCAACGGCAAATGCCGACAACCATCCGCTCGAACGAGGCCCTGCTTTTGATCGGATCCACGGAGCCGACCCGGCCGCCGCCGACTGGCCCGCCTATCGGCACGATTCGTTGCGGAGCGGGTCCGTCAAAACCGACGTGCTTGTCGAGCCACAACTGCTTTGGCACAAAAAGGTTGGGAAGAAACTGGCTCCACTGACAATTGTCGGCGGTCGAATGTTCGTTCCTCTGATTGACGAGCATAGTTTGGTCGCGTTGAACGTCGCGGACGGCGAGCGTATTTGGGAGGCGACGGCCGGGGGCAGGATCGATTCGCCGCCCACGTACTACCGTGGCACGGTGATCTTCGGCTCGGCAGACGGATGGGTCTATTGCCTTCGCGCGGACGACGGAGAGCTTGTTTGGCGATTTCGTGCCGCTCCCGAGGATCGACGCATCGGGGCCTTCGGCCAGCTCGAATCGGCGTGGCCCGTCCACGGGAGTGTCCTGGTTCAGGACGGGACGGCTTACTTCGTCGCAGGCCGGTCCTCTCACCTCGACGGCGGACTCTATCTCTATGGCCTCGACGCCACTAACGGGCGAATCCTCCATCAGACGAGGCTCGAAGGACCGGACTACGACGTCAGTAATATTTCGCAAAACTATCAGCTTCCCATGGGAGCGCTTCCGGACATTCTCCAGGGCGATGGTGAGTTGATCTACATGCGAAATCTGACGTTCAACTCCGATTTAGAAGAGCAAAATCTCCCGCCGAAGAAAACGACTATGCGTGTATTCGCCAAGAGCGGTTTGCTCGACGGCTCGTATTTTAAGCGCACGCCGTGGTCTTACGGCCAGAGCGGCTACGCCCGCCTCATTGTACACGACGACGAGGCGACCTATTGCGTGCGAATGTTCGATTCGCTGCAAGGCCTGGATCCAAGCGTTTACTTCACACCCGGCAAGAAAGGCTACCTGCTTTTCGCCTGCGAGAAGGGCTCGGCTAAGCAAACGTGGGCCGGGCGCATCCACGTAAGGATCAACGCTATGGTTGTGACCGAGAATCTCCTGTTCGTCGCCGGTCCGCCCGACGTCGTTGATCCCGAGGACCCGCTCGGCGCTTTTGAGGGGCGCAAAGGCGGGGTGCTCTCTGCGATTGACCGGTCTGATGGGAACAGACTGTGGGAGTTCAAACTCGGCTCACCGCCCGTATTCGACGGGATGGCGGCGGCTTCCGGCAAACTCTACCTGGCGATGCAGGATGGCGGCGTCGTTTGCTTCGGCCGCTGAGGCTCGGGGCCACCTCGCCAACGACACTGCGGATCGACGGAGTGCCGAGAGCGGGCAAAAAAGACTCGGAAGGCGCCGAGAAATACATCAATTAAACACAAATACGATTTTTTCGTCGTAATTTTAGTAGACTAATGTGGCGAGAAGTCTTAAAATACCGCCCTGACGCTCTGGATAGGAGTCTACATTGGAGAAAATGGGTCGATTGGAGTAGTAGGGGCGTCTGAGATGGAGATCAAAGCATGAAGCGCAAATCTTTCGTCTTATGTCTTCTTGCCTCCGGTTGTTTGTTATTCTCGCTGACGGGCTGTAACGGCCTGAGCAAGGGTGCGGCCACGGGTCCGTCGCCGAAAATTTCGTTTGAAAAGCTCAAGTATAACCTCGGGGAGGTCGGGGTCAACTCGAAGAGAACGGACTATATCAAATTCACGAATACGGGCGACGCCGAGTTGAAGATCGTGCACGTTGAGGGATGTTGTGGAGTTCAGGTGACGGTGGACAAAATGGAATTTGCACCGGGGGAGTCCGGGACGTTAAAGATGGCATGGAAAGGAAAACCCGCACCGGCCGTTACGTCGTGGCGTGTTGTTGTCCACAGCAACGACAAGACAAACCCTGAGGCGACTTTGTTTATGGAAGCCACCACTGTGCGCAGGGTCGTGGTGGAGCCGGGGCGGTTGAAGCTGTTTCTCGAAGAGGAAAACGCCGCTTGCCCGAAAGTTACGATCCGCAGCCTTGATGATAAGCCGTTCGCCATCACGGGACTGAAGTCAACCGCAGACTGCATCACGGCGGATTTTGACCCAAACGCCGAGGCGACGCAGTTCGTGTTGCAGCCGAAAGTGAACATGGAGAAAATCCGAGACAATCTCCAGGGACGTCTGACCTTCGAGTTGACGCATCCGGAGGGCAGTGAGGTGACGGTGCTTTTTGACGTGCTGCCCAGATATACCATCAATCCGCAAATGCTGGTCGTCTTGAGGGCCGTACCGGGAACGCCGATGGTCAGAAAAATCAAGATCATCAACAATTACGACAAGGAGGCCCTGCAAGTGGAGTCGGTGGCCTCGAAAGGCGAGACGATGGCTGTCAAGATGGTGGGACAGAAAAAAACACCCGACGGCTGTGAGCTGGAATTGGAGATTACGCCGGCGGCTACCGGCGACGAGGATAAGTTAGTACATACGGAAACGTTTGTGCTCACTCTGAAAAGTGGTGAGAAATTGTCAATCGTCTGCAATGCCTATTACACGACGGCGAGGGCTATCCCTAAGAGGCCGTCGGGAGCGAGTTGAAAAAGCTCGCTTTGGAGACGAGGGTGCCAAAATGAGAATTAAGATCAGGCTCAATCCGAACATGGAGGGCGTGGAGGGTCTATCCGTTTACGCGAAAGTGTGGGACTGTCTGCTTTCTGTCGTTCAGAAAGCTGACTGTCCCTCTTGCGACAAAGGGGACAGGCAGCTTTTGACGGGAAGACGCCGCCAAAACCAGCCAGTCCCGGAGAATGGCGGAGGAGCTGTTGGCCGAGACACAGCAGGAGTGTGTGACCGAGAGTCATTTTGATAATGATGGCGCGCCGTGGTGGGCGGCCTGGATGTTTTTGGAGAAGGTTTTAGGTGAAAGGAAACGATTATGGGCAAAGCAAAACTGACCGTGCTTGGGCTGGCGGTGCTCGCTCTATCCGGCGGCTGTAGCTGTAAATCTTACTATGCGTGGAAAGACATGGGGCCGGTACCTGAGGCGATTGCGAGCAAGGCCTACTGGTCCAAGGAGTGTAAGGCGTGGGCGGCGCCCCTGCTGGAAAACAAAAAAGTGGTTGCAGAAAAACAAGCGCCCAAAGCGGAGGTTGCTGACAAGTCTTATGTGGTCTCGACAACGTATCCGCCACAGCACGCGATACGTCTGGAAAAGATGACGCCTAAGGACGTGCAATTGGGGGCCACGTTCAATTACTCGATCAAGGTCACCAACCTGACGGACATGTCCCTCGACGACGTTGAGGTGATTGAACAAATGCCGAACGGCTTCGATTTCACCGGCGCTTCGCCCCAGGCGAGCCAGGAAGGAAGCACGCTTAAGTGGAAACTTGGTGCTTTGGCGCCGAAGGCGAATGAGGAGATGACGGTATCCGGTGTGGCGACCAGCGCAGGTAGTCTTACAAGCCGGGCGACAGTCACCTACGCGGTCCCGGCTCTCGCGGACGTCCACGTCTTGCAGGCGGTGCTCGAACTCGGCATGACGGCCCCGGCCGAAGTGCTCTTGTGTGAACCTATCCCCGTCACTTTCGTGATCAGGAATACGGGTAACGGGACCGCAAAGAATGTCACCATTACGGAGTCGCTGCCGGCCGGTCTGCTAACCGCCGATGGAAAAAACCAAGTCTCCTTCGACGTGGGCACTTTGGACCCCGGCCAGAGCAAGCAGTTCGCTGCCACGCTTAAAGCGACCGGGGCTGGTACGTATACGTCCGGGGCCGTGGTCACGTCGTCCGTCAGCGCGAAGGTCAAATCCAGTGCTATGACGACCGTGGTACGTCAGCCGGTGCTGTCCATTAGCAATGAAGGACCCGAACGACAATACATCGGACGGACGATCACCTATGAGATCATGGTGGCCAATACGGGCAACGGCCCGGCAAGGAATACAATAGTGGAAGATAGCATCCCCGTGGGTGTCACGTCCATAACGGTGTCGGATGACGGCGTGGTAGGCCCGGAGAAGGTCACCTGGGCATTAGGAACGATAGAGGCCAATCACTACAAAAAAGTGAGTATTAGCTACGTCTCGCCACAGGCGCGCGATCTGACCAGTTCAGCGTCGGTCGCAGCGTATTGTGCCTCGAAGGTATCGGCCAATGCTCATACCGCCGTCGTGGGAATCCCGGCAATGCTTCTGGAGGTTGTCGACGTCGGGGACCCAATCGAAGTGGGAGGCCAGGGAACTTACATTATTACCGCCACCAACCAAGGTTCCTCACCCGGAACCAACATTCGGATCGTTTGCAGGATGGAAAACAAGATGACGTGTGTTTCAGCAACCGGTGCTACCCCCGGAACGGTGAACGGCAATGAAATAACGTTTGCGCCGTTAGACACTCTCGCCCCCGGGGCCAAAGCAGTCTGGCGCGTGGTGACAAAGGCGGAACATGCGGGCGACGTCCTGTTCAAAGTCTCCATGACGACCGATGAGTTTGCCCGGCCCATAGAGGAAAGCGAGTCTACGAACCTGTATGAATGAGAAGGATAGGGGAACATCATAGCCCAGCGAGCTATGTAGAAGCCACGACATTATTGGCTGACGGTTTTTGGCTTTGTCGTTCGAACTTTCTGCAAGGCCGTCGATGATTCTCATTTTGAAATGATTCATCACGCCGTCCTGGTGGTCTCGCGATCATCGGACGAAGTTACGCATCGGCCTTGTCTTTGAGTGGACCGCCCACCAACGCCATTTTCGTCCAAAGATGCTTGGAGCGACCTCGACGTTTCAGAGTTTGTTTTGGTTGCCGCATCCCGTGCCGGCAGCCAAGCCATCGGACAGCGTATCCAGATCGAACTGACCGACAGTCTCCATTAACTTTGGGACTTTGGGGCGTCCTCCACGCACACGTTATCACGTCCGTCATCGAGGATTCTGGCGATCCTAACCTATTTGTGGGCCTTGAGTTAGCATATGCTGCTTCAGGTATCTGCGTGCAGATCTGTACGACGAAGCCTGTTCTTTGGAAGGGAATGGTGATTTTCCTGTGGCAGGCTCTTCGGGAAATTGTTATAAGGATCGTTCGTTTCAGTAGAACAAGGAGAAATTGGTGAGATCGGGGAAAGAGATTGTCGGAATGACTCGTTGGGGTCCATCTGAGTATCGTTAACCGGGCAACTGACGTTTGGGGTGTCTGTGCATTCTGATTTCTTTTGAAAGGAGCTTATCATGGATGTGCAAGCAATTCTACAGAAGATCTATGAGTACCTGGCGACGTATTGGCTCCAAGTTGTTGCCGCGATTGTCATCTTCATTGTGGGCCGCTGGCTGGCCAAGCTGATCTCGAAGCTGATCGGCAGGGCCATGAAGAGGGCCAAGGTAGACGACACACTCACCAGTTTCGTAGAACATCTCTCCTACACTGCGATGCTGGTTTTTGTTGTTATCGCCGCGATAAACAAGCTTGGAGTGGATACAGCATCCTTTGCCGTTGTCGTTGGAGCGGCAGGTCTGGCCATTGGATTTGCCCTGCAGGGTTCTTTGGCCAATTTTGCGGCGGGGATCATGCTGATTATTTTCAAGCCCTTCAAAGTGGGTGATTTCGTTGAGCTTGCCGGTAAGAAAGGGACGGTCAAAGAGATTCAGATCTTTAATACGATTCTCAATTCGCCGGACAACGTAATGGTCATTATCCCGAACGGCCAGGTAACGAGCACCAATATTATGAACTATACTGCCAACGGGACCCGGCGCGTGGATTTGGTGGTGGGCGTCTCCTACGACGATGATCTAAAGAAAGCCAAGCAGGTCATTGAGCAGGTTCTCGCCGGCGATGACCGGATTCTGGCAGATCCGCCGACTACCGTCGCCGTGTCGGAACTCGGGGATAGTAGCGTCAACTTTGTGGTTCGACCTTGGGTTAAGTCCGCGGATTACTGGGCTGTGTATTTCGCCTTCACGGAGAATGTGAAACTCGCCCTTGACAAAAACGGTATCACGATACCTTATCCACAACGCGATATCCATATGAAGAGTACGGTTGCCTGAGCCTCAGCCAAAAACCTGTTCTCAGGATTTGCGTGAGTGTGGAGGGCGTAAGGAATTGTATTGTAGCTGCCTCTTGGCAGCTTCGACATGAAAGGAGACTGCCATGCGTTATCGAGTAGTGGCCGGCATGATGTGTGCGGTGTTGCTTGTCCAGACGGGCTATGCAGATGAAGTTCATTTGAAAAATGGAGATCGCCTGACCGGCAAAATTGTCCAGCTCGTGGCCGGTAAAATGCTCTTGAAGTCCGCCGTCGCGGGCGAGGTCACAGTGGCTCAGTCGGATATCGAGACTTTCAGCAGTGACGAGCCGATCGAGGTGCATCTTAAAGACGGCACAACTTTCCATCATAAGGTGTCGAGCGCCGCGGCCGGACATTTTTCGCTGGCGACCGGTGACCTCTTGAAAAGCCAGGAGTTCTCCATCAGTGACGTCGTTTCGATAAACCCTCCGCCCAAGCCTGTGCCGCGATGGACGGGTGACATATCCCTCGGGCTGACCTCAACGCATGGCAATACCAAGACCGAGACGATCAACGCGAGCATCGGCTTGGCGAAGCGAACGGACAACGACCGCACGACGATCAATTTTGACTATGCGCGCAGCAAGCAAGAGAATCGTGATACCGGCGAAATCCAGACAACGGAAGACTGGTGGCGCGCGAAAGGAAAGTACGACTATTTCTTCAGCAAGAAAATGTACGGTTACGTCAACGGGCGGTACGAGAAAGACGCGGTCGCCGAATTGGATCGACGCGTGATCATCGGTGGCGGTGGTGGTTATCAATGGATCGAGTCATCGGACATGAACTTCTCAACGGAATTCGGTCTGGCCACTCTCTACGAAAAGTACACCAATGAAACGGACAGCAAGAGCGAATTGTCCCTGGAGCTTGGCTATCACTTCGACAAGAAACTTAACAAAATAGCCAGCTTGACACATGATTTGGCCTACTATCCGAGCACCGACAAGTTCTCCGATTACTTTCTAACGTCGTCGGTCGGGATTCGCGCAGACCTTACCGAGAGGATGTTCGCGAGTTTCAGGACGCTTTTCCAATACGACGCGACGCCCGCGATCGGGGCCGGGAGTACCGACGTCAAGTACTTCTTGAATCTCGGCTACAGGTTCTGAGCAAAGGAGCTGTCTATGAAGCGCAGAGATTTCCTCAGGCTGACCGTAAGCACGGGAGCGTCGTTGTGGCTGTCGAAGGTTGGCTCAGCGGCGGACGGCTCGCGCAGGAAGCCCAACATTGTTCTTGTGGTGATCGATGAGCTTGGCTACTACGAGCTCTCGTGCATGGGCAACCGCTTTCTTGAGACCCCGAACATGGATCGTCTCGCCAAAGAAGGGATGAGGTTCACGCAGATGCTCGCGGGCGCGCCGGTGTGCGCGCCGACGCGATGCTGCCTGATGACGGGCAAGCACCTGGGGCATGCGTCCGTTCGCCGAAATCCTGGTCAAGAAGCGCTTCGTTCCGACGAGGTCACGGTCGCCGACGTGCTCGGGAAAGCGGGCTACGCTACCGGCGGCTTCGGCA
>CAYZAH010000156.1:0-7961 GCA_964475805.1 uncultured Pirellulales bacterium
CGCTAAGCCTCTCGGCGCATCACAACCCCGTCCGCTTCAAGAATATCTGGATTCGTCCACTGCCCTGAGGCAACTGAAATCTAAACACGTTGACTCCGTTGACGGGTTTTGCTATTCTACACGTAGAGAATAATTCCTTACGTGAGGTGCTGAGATGATAGATCGAATAGTGGTGAGTCCGGGAATTCACTTCGGCAAACCTTGTGTTGCGAACACACGTATCACGGTCCAGAGCGTCCTTGAGTTGATTAATGAAGGTCTCACCTTCAACCAAATCATCGGGGACTATTATCCCGATCTGACCGTGGAGGATATTCGTGCCTGTCTGAGCTACGCCATCGCCCTCGTGTCTGGTGAGGACATCCATCTTAAAGCGGCTTCGGCATGAGGTTTCTACTTGACCAGGACGTCTACGCAGCAACCGCACGATTTCTTGCCGGGCTGGGGCACGATGTCGCTCAGGTTGCCCAGATCGGGCTCTCACGGGCAACCGATGAACAGTTGCTTGCCGTGGCCCAGGAACAAGGTCGCATCCTTGTCACGCGCGACCGCGATTTTGGAGCACTGGTTTTTGTGAACATGCTGGGGGCGGGCGTCCTTTATCTCCGGATGTTGCCCACCACTCAGGATTTGGTCCACAACGAGCTTGCGCGCATATTACAGTCTTACTCCAGCGACGAGTTGAAGACAGCCTTCGTGGTGGTGGAGGCCGATGGTCATAGGTTCAGAAGGCTACGAGCCAAGTAGCGTGAGGTATTCACGGTCACAGTACATTCTTGCGTATAATCTCACGTCGATAAAGAACTGCTCATGGATCAAAAGGGAAATCAGTTCAGTACGTTTGCAGGGGTCTTCACGCCGTCGATCCTGACGATCCTCGGCGCGATCATGTTCCTCCGCGCCGGGTACGTGGTGGGCGAAGCCGGGATCCTCAATGCGTTCCTCATTTTGTGTGCGGCCGAGGTTATCAGTCTCCTGACCGCGATCTCCATGAGCGCCGTCGCGACGAATACACCGGTTGCCGGCGGTGGGGCCTATTTCCTGATCTCGCGTGCGTTGGGCCCGCAGTTCGGCGGCGCCATCGGCCTGGCCCTGTTCCTGGCCCAGGCCCTCTCGGTGCCCTTCTACGTCCTGGCCTTCACGAATTCCTTAGTCTTACGATTTTCGAGCCTGGCTCCCTGGTTCCTTCCCATCGCTTTGGGGACCGCCGCGATTCTGTTCGTCATCAATTTGGTCAGCTCCGGCGCGGCGATTCGCGTCCAGTACGTCGTAATGACCTTGCTGGCCTTGGCTATCGCGTCTTTTCTTGGTGGGGCATTGGCGCGTTTTGATCCGGAGCTGTTCCAGGGCAATTTCGGCCCGGCCTACACGAAGCCCACCATCGGATTCTGGGTGGTTTTTGCCATCTACTTCCCCGCAGTTACCGGGATTCTGGCCGGAGTTAATATGTCGGGCGATTTGAAGGACCCGCCGAGGTCGCTCGTGCGCGGCACGATGGCGGCTATTGCAGTGGGCTTCGTGATCTATCTGTTCCAGATGGTTCTGTGCGGCGGCTCGCAGCAAAGAGTAGACCTCCTGGAAAGGCCGTTTGAGACATTAGCGGATCATGCCCTGTGGGGCACGTGGTACCTGGTTGTCGGCGGCGTCTTTGCGGCGACGATTTCGAGTGCGGTTGGTTCCTACCTCGGCGCCCCGCGCGTCCTCCAGGCCCTTGCCCGCGACCGGATATTTCCGATCCTTAACATCTTCGGCCAGGGATCGAAGGGTAAAGACGAGCCGCGATTGGGGCTTGCCCTCACGCTCGGTCTGACGTTCGGAGTTATCTTGTTAGCCGGTGGCGGCGGATCAATGGCGGCCTTCGACATGATCGCCGCGATTGTCACGATGTTCTTCCTCGCGACTTACGGGATGATCAATCTGGCGGCTTTTGTCGAGTCCTTTGGTGCGAATCCGTCTTTCCGGCCGCGGTTTCGATTCTATCACTGGACCACCTCTCTGCTCGGATTCCTCGCGTGTCTGGCAGTCATGATTCTCGTCGACGCCTTCGCGGCCTTCGTGGCGATTCTTGTCGTGACGGGGATTTATGTGTTCCTGAGCCGCCGGGTATTTCGCTCGGCTTTCGGCGACGCCCGCCGGGGCTTTCAGTATTCCCTGGCGGTGCGTGCGCTGCAGAAGCTCCGATGGATGACGCCGCACGCCAAGAACTGGCGGCCCACGTTCTTGGTCCTGGCGGGCAGCACACAGCGTCACATGACGCTGATCCAGTACGCGGTTTGGATGGAGGGTGGACGCGGCCTCGTCACGGCGGCCCAGGTCATCTCGGGCGATCTGGAAGCCTTCGCCGCTCGCGTCGAGAGTCTGCGCTCGGCGCTGGAGAGGTTCTTTCAGAACAATGCTCTGGCCGTCTTTCCCGAAGTGGTCTTCGCCGAAAACGTGGACGAGGGCATCCGTACACTCGCACAGAGCCATTCTATAGGCCCGCTCAAACCGAATACGATACTCTTCGGCTGGCCGCGGAGCGAGGAGCGGGCGGACATGATGTTTCGGCACGTCTGGAGCATGGCCGCATTGGGCAAGAGTGTGGTTATCGTGGTGGATAAGGGCCTGCCGCCTGAGGATCACCGCTTTCGGCGGATTGACATCTGGTGGCGTGGCCAGCAGAACGGCTCGCTCATGGCGACGCTCGCCCACCTGCTGGCACAGAACTGGCAATGGCGGGACAGTCAGATTCGGATTCTTCGCGTGATCGGCGACGAAGCCGGCCGTGAGTCCTCACGCCTGGCCATCGGAGAGCTAGTCGAGGCGACCCGCATCCGCGCGGAACCTCAAGTGATTGTCTCTACGGAACCCTTCTCGGAAGTCTTGCGGCATCATTCTTCAAGAGCTGATGTGATCTTCCTGGGCTTGCAGCCGCCCAGTGATGAGCCCGCAGAGCAAACGTATCACCGTCTGAGTGATCTTCTTTCCGAGATGCCCACTACTATCCTTGTCCACTCCAGCGGTGAAGCCGACGTCTTTGCCTAATGGACGAAAGATCGTTACCTTGGTTGCTGCCTGCCGGGATGCTTATTCCTTCGCAGAGACGTATTCGTAGAGGTCTCTGACGGCGGGTGGGTCGGCTTCTTCGAAGAAAGCGCCTCGGCCCGGCCCCTGGCTGCCGGCTTCGTACGGATGGAGAGGGGCCACGGAAGCCTTGACGGCGATGCGGCGCTGGCCATCGTTGATCGGCATGATGTTCATGGTGAGTTGCTCGCCAACGCCCCTGCGGCATTGCCTGCTGTAAATGCCTCGGAAGCTCAGACTCTCACCCTCGCACTGGCACAAACTGCCGTCCGGCAAGAGACATTCGAGCTTGACTTTGCCGTTTTCGCCGTTCAGCCGTCGGAACACACGGGCACTCCTCGCTCCGTCGCATGCGTCGGTGTCCAGAGGAGCAAGTACTTTCGAGCAAAGCCGGTTGTACACTCCAAGATTCATGTTGATTAGCCCCGCCCCCTGCTGCCGCAAAGAATCTTCCATGACGTTACGCAACGACCTCACGTCCAGCCAGAATATCCTGTGCTCGAGGCTGCTCAAGAGGTTTAGGAGATCGATACCAAAATTCTTGGGGAATCGAAATGCCCGTTTGACACTCTCGTCGAAAATGATGCGGCAGATCTCGCGATTTTCGTTCCAGTCCAGTTGCGGTAGCATCATGACGATGCTGTTGGCGATCTCATGCTTGTCATCGTCATCGGCCATGATCTTGGCGACGATGGTTTGGATATGGCCGGCGTAGGCCCTGTCCGCATGCGCGATGGCGTTTTGCAGTGGACCTTTCATGTATTTCTGGAAATGCCTGTCAAGATCGTCCCGTAGGATCGGATCAAATGTATCCGACAACAAGCCGAGGAAGCTCTTGTACGTTTTCGAGTATTTGCCCGGGCCGAACGACGAAAGTCGCATCATGACCTGGCCAAACAGCGGGAAGCTCTTGTTCTTCCTCACGGACTTCAATATCTCCGGCAGATACTGCCGGATTCGACGCGCCACGGTAGCCAATCGGCAGTCTTTCATCGCACCCATTTCATTAAGCATCACAGCCAAAGTTCGCTCCTGTTGTTCGGTGTCTATGATGCCCATTACGATACCGAGGCTCACGTCCGGCCAGACCGCCATGAGGTCTCTCAATCGCTCGGTCTCCACTTCTGCTTTCAGCCTGTGGTGTCTTTGCTCCATGAGCCAAAATAAAGGTGTCACGGGGAGAAAATAATAACCCAGCGGTTTCATGGTTTTCCAGATCCGCTTAAGCCGCTTCGTGATGATGACTAACGTTTCCAATCCCAGAAGTACCCCGATGCCGGCCACCAATTTGTATTTTGGCTCCGCAAAGAAATACACACCAAGTGACAGTGGGATAATCAGCAGGTTGGTGAGCAGTCCCATCCCCAAGTGGGCCATAAATCCTCTTAGTCCTCCCCTTCGTACACTCTTCTTGGCTACGGTCATTGTGCTTTCTCCCAAATACGATAAGCTCCTGGACTCCATTCCGTCACATACACCAGCCAGAACACAGCGTAATTGACTACCTCTATCATAGACGTGCTCTTAGTGATACATCGACAAAATGAGCTTTATCAGCACAGAAAATCCTGGCATGAAACCGAAAAAATCCGATAAGAAGCCCGAAAAATGCCGTAAGAACGTGACAAATATCGGAAGGTGAACCGATTGGAATACTGGGGGGCGCTTCGATTGGCCGTCTTTATTCTTCAGCTTCGCTAATTTCGCAGCCTGGTCCGCATGGCCTCGACCTTCTCTTTTAGTTTGGGCCATTTCGCCCATATCTCCTTCTTGCAAGATGGGAAATCGGGGCAATGTGCGCAAGTGAGTAATGCTCTGCTGATAGCGCACTTTTTGGCCTCACAATTGAAGAGAGCGTTGTCCGATTTACAGCCGTCGCAGTGGATATCCTCGACCTTCATCTTCCACTCCCGTGCGACTTTGGCCTTCAACACAGCGTCGTTGCTCTGAGTGGCAATGTAGGCATCGCACTTATCACACTCCAGGCAGCAATAGGCGACCATAGAGAAATCACGCTCGGTTAGTTTAACTCCCTCGGAGGTCTTATCACCTGAACGACACGAAAGCCCCCCTGCCCCGACAGCCAACGCAAATCCGGCACAGGCTCCTGACTTTAGCAACTGTCGTCTACTGGGGTAACTTAGCTGAATGTTGGATTCCGGATTGATCGTATCAGCCATGACCTACCTTTCGATTTTACAGAGCTCACGTGGACTTCAAATGTGAAAGACTTCCCGACGAAGCCAACCTTCGCACAAGGTTCTGCTCTTGTCAATACTCATTCCGGCTCGTTGAAAAGTGTTGACAGGTCCGGCTATTCGGCATTAAATTCGCCAGGAGTACTCGGATTCTTGCTTCTTGAACCCTGCTTGGAACCCGCCCGCGGTCGAACTGAAGGGACGGGTTTCACGGGACGGATAGTCTGTGGATCAGGAATAAGGTGAAATCAATGAAACGCCTTTGGATCGACGTGGTTCCATACAACAAAGAAATTGTCATTGCGGCGCTGGAGAGCGGGGCTGAGGCGGTCGTGCTGCCGGAGGGGCAGAGCGACGTGGTCCGTCAGTTCGGCAAGATCAAGGCGGTCGCGGCCGACGGCGATCTCAGGCCGGGGACGGACGTGGAATTCATAGACGTGGCCGGCAAGGAGGGTGAAGACAAGGCCGCGGCGGTGCCTCCCGAGAGGATTGTCGTTCTCCGAATGCTCGACTGGACAATCATCCCTATCGAGAACCTGCTGGCCCGGCGGGGCAAAAATCTCATGGTCCAGGTCGAGAATAGCGAACAGGCCAAGCTGATGGTCGAGATATTGGAAAAAGGTGTGGACGGCGTGGTGCTGAAGACCGACGACGTGAACGAGATCAAGCGATGCGCGGAAATCGTTCAGGGCATTACCGAAAAGATCAATCTCGTTGCCGCGACGGTCACCGCGGCAAGACAACTGGGCATGGGCGACCGGTCTTGCCTGGATACCTGCACACAGATGGTATTGGGCGAAGGGATGCTGGTGGGCAACACGGCCTCAGGCTTCTTTCTCATCCATTCCGAGTCCATCGACAATCCCTATGTGGCGTCCAGGCCGTTCCGTGTGAACGCCGGCGCCGTGCATGCTTACACGTTAACGCCGGGCGGCAAGACGAAGTACCTGGCCGATCTCAAAGCCGGGGACGAGGTAATGCTGGTGGACTATCACGGCAAGAGCCAGATCGCCTATTTGGGTAGGAACAAGATCGAGAAACGGCCCATGATGCTCGTCGAAGCCGAAGCCGAAGGCCAGCCAATTAGCCTGGTCCTGCAAAACGCCGAAACGATTCGACTGGTCAAGCCGGATGGCGAGGCAATTTCCGTAACAGCACTGAAGCCGGGCGACAAGGTCTTAGGGCATATCGAGAAGGCCGGCAGACATTTCGGCATGAAGGTCGATGAGACGCTCATCGAGAGGTAAAGATATGATTTGGCCGAACGATTTAATCAGCCTGATCCTGGCAGCGATCTTTGGAGCGGTGATTGGACTTGAGAGAGAGCTGAGCGGCAAGGCCGCCGGCCTGCGGACCAATCTGCTTATATGTCTTGGCGCAACGGTATTCACCATTATCTCGCAGGAATTGGTGAAGAGTGCGGATGGCGCCGTGACGCGAATAGCGGCTCAGATTGTCACGGGTGTCGGCTTTCTGGGCGCCGGTGCCATCATCCAGGATCGGGGCGGTGTGCACGGTCTAACCACCGCAGCCACCATCTGGCTCGTAGCCAGTATCGGCATGGCGTGCGGCGCGCGTTTCTATCTGCTTGCGACGGTATCCACCGTCATCACGATCGTTGTCTTGGTCGGTCTCGGAAAGCTGGCCAGACATTTGGATCGCTACAGAGAAAAACGCAGGCGATTGAAGAGCATCGAGAAGTCGGACGAGGAGCCTATCTGAATTTCCTCTTCGTGTTGTGTCATTCCTCTGCTTGCTTCCGGTTTGTGCTTGGCGCTTCTTGCTTTTTGCGGTAGAATCTGAGCCGAATTTGTCGCTTTGGTTCGGCTGTCTTATACGAAGTTTGTCAGATGAATGTGGAGGCAAAGATGCATTTCTCGAAAGAACAAGATAATCACGCCTGTCCGAAACACGCGCAGTCGCGGAAGCGCAATTGGAAATGGGGTTGGATCCGATACGTCTTCCCGATAGCCGGCCTCGTCTCACTGGCATGGTTTCTGGTCCGTGTGATTCCGAAGCCCTCGCGGGCGTTCTATCCTTGCCAGCGAGTGGCATTTCCTTTGGCTTCGGGATTCGTGGCTTGGCTGGTTGGCTTGGGGGCCTCGGCGGTGGCTTTCCGGAAAGCGAAGCTCAGCTTGGCGCGCCGTCGGTACACGCTGGCCTTGATCTGTTTGACGTTGAGCGTCGGCGCCTTGTGGATTACCGCAAGTCTTACCAGCGAAAAGACGGCGCTGGCCGAGCCGCAGGCGACCAATCGACCGACGGGCGTCGCCAAAGGGATTCATCCCGGCCGGGTCGTCTGGGTACACGATCCCGATGCGACAGACTGGAAGGGTCCCGGCGACGGGCATCCCTGGCAGCCCGAGCATACGGACCTCGGGCAGGTCTGTACGATGATGTCACGCTCTATCCGTGAACTAACCGGGGCGGCTACCGACGCCGGAGCGTGGGAGGCGCTTTTCAAGTCCCACAACAAGGCACGGGACAAAGGAAACGTGGGCTACGAGCCCGGCGAGAAGATCGTCGTCAAAGTCAATTTCGTCGGTTTCATCTTCACAAGCGGCGGCGTGAATCCCGATAATTACAATCTGGAAAGCAAACAAGATTATATGAATACCTCGCCGCAAATGCTCATTGCTTTGATGCGGCAACTCGTGAACAAAGCTGGCGTCGGGCAGAAGGATATCGCCATTTGCGACA
>CAYZAH010000157.1:0-7939 GCA_964475805.1 uncultured Pirellulales bacterium
GCTTGAATCCATTGATGTCGGCTGGCAAGTGAGAGGCGGTGACCATTGCTCCCCCGTCAAAGCCTCCGTCGATTATCGCGAAATACAGCATGGGCGTCGTCGTCATGCCGATGTCCGTGATCGAGGCGCCCGCCTCAAGGGCTCCTGTTCTGAACGCCTTGGCCAGCGCTGGCGACGAGACGCGCATGTCCCGCGCCAACACAATATTTTGTCCCGAGAGCAGTTGCGGAAAAGCCGCTCCTATCCTCTGCGCGATGTCTTCATTGACTTCGTTCGGATAAGAGCCGCGAATATCATAAGCCTTAAATATCTCGCCCACGTTGAATTCCTTTCAGTCTTTCCAGAGTATCTGGTTTGCTTCCAGCGGGACGATCGTGCCACCAAGAGCCGCAACAACCCGCGGTGTGTAGTCTCTTATTCTCCGGCGATTCGGTACATGCCCGGTGAAGAAATATCCTTTTTCAGGCGCATCAACTTGTTCGGCGCGAGCCAAGCTGTAAACTTCAGGCTTTTCTCCGTCCTGTGGTTCCGCGTACAGTTGAACGGCGACATTCTCAGGGTCAATCCCTTCAAAGAACACCGGTACTTTGTAAGAGTACTGCCCATCTTCCGCCCTGAAGGCGGCATCACCAAAGTGTATGTGAGGCCAGTTAGCTTGCACCGATCTTTTTTGCTGGTAGAGAGATACGGCTTCGGCCGCGTTGTCGCCGCTTCGTTCACGAAACGCCGAAAAAGCCGGGACATACAGCTTCTCGACGTACTCGCGCAGCATCCTATTACTGCTGAATCGCGGCGTCAGCTCCGCCATGCTCATCCGCATTCTCTCCACCCATCGGCGGGGAATGCCATTGGCGTCTCGGTCATAGAAAGCCGGAACGACTTCTTTTTCCAGAATGCCGTAAAGCTGTTCCGCTTCCCATGCGTCGTGACCCGGGTCGTCTCCATGTTCCTTGCCGTCGCCCAAGGCCCAGCCGACCTCGGGTTTATATGCCTCCGCCCACCAGCCATCCAGTTCGGAGAGGTTCAGTCCGCCGTTCACCAAGACCTTCATACCGCTCGTGCCGCTGGCTTCCCACGGCCTTCGAGGCGTGTTGATCCAGAGATCGACTCCCTGCACAAGGTGCTCGGCGAGTGACATATCGTAGTCCGCAAGGAAGATGACGTGTGAATGCGCGTTGGCTCGATGAATGTAATCGGACCAGGCGGAGATCATGGCCTTGCCATGCTCGTCCTGTGGATGAGCCTTGCCGGCGATGATCAGTTGCACCGGATGTTGTTTGTCTGCGAGAAGGGCTGTCAGGCGTTCAGAATCGTACAGGAGCAAGTTAGGCCGCTTGTATTCTGCAAACCGCCTTGCAAATCCGATTGTGAACACGTTGGGATCCAAATACCCCTTGGTTTGCTCGACGCTTTCGGCTGAAGCGCCGGAGGCTTCAAGCTGCCTGGCGAGCCGCTGACGGACATAATCGACGAGATGACGTCGTCCTTCGTTTCGAAATTCCCACAAGGCCTCATCACAGATCTTCTTCAGGTCCGCTTCAATGGTTTCGAGTGTACCCACCCATCTACTCTTTCCGCATGAGCCCGTCCAGAGCTTGTCGGCCGTCTCCGAGTCCCAGGAAGGTACGTGGACACCGTTGGTTACGTACGTGACGGGGATCTCCTCCTCGGGCCAGCGTGGGAACAAGTTTTGGAAAATGCGGCGACTCACTCGCCCGTGGAGCCGGCTGACGGCGTTCACGATTCCCGAGCCTCGAACGGCCAGGTATGCCATGTTCAACGGTTCGGCCCTGTCCCCTGCGTTCTCTCGTCCCAGGTCCATTAGTCCCTCCACACCGATTCCGAGCCGCTCCGTATATCCCCTCAGATATTGATACACCAGGGAGGGAGCAAATCGGTCAAAGCCAGCGGCTACCGGCGTGTGCGTGGTAAAGATATTACCCGCCCGCGTCGCCTCTAAGGCAACTTCGAAGGGCTGTTTCATATCTTCCATGAACGTCCGCGCCCTTTCAATCACGGCCAGCGCCGCGTGGCCTTCGTTGAGATGGCAGACCTCCGCGTTGATGCCGAGGGTGTGCAGCAGCCGCCAGCCTCCTATGCCGAGCAGCATTTCCTGCTGGAGGCGCATCTCGGGTCCGCCGCCGTACAGTTCGGATGTGATACATTGGTCGGCCGGGCTGTTCTCTGGGTCGTTGCTGTCGAGCAGGTAGAGCTTTATCCGTCCTACTCTGGCCTGCCATACGCGCAGTTTTACGGACCTGCCGGGAAACTGGACCTCCACCCTGAGCCATTGGTCGTCGTGGTTCTGCACAGGCAGAACCGGCAACTGACTTGGGTCATTGTAAGGGTAGAACTCGATCTGTCTGCCTTCGGAGTTGATCGCTTGCCTGAAATATCCCTGTTGATAGAGCAAACCGACTCCCACGAGCGGCACTCCCAGGTCACTCGCCGTTTTGAGGACGTCGCCGGCCAGGATTCCCAACCCGCCGGAGTAGATGGGCAGGGCTTCGCTGAGGCCGAACTCCATGCTCAGGTACGCAATGGTCGTGGCCATTGGCCCGTGCGCCTTGGAAAACCACGTAGGCCCTTCAAGATACTGCTTGTGCTGCTCGATTTGTTCCTGCACCTGGTGTCTGAAAGACTCGTCTTTCGCCAGAGCCTTCAGGCGCACTCCGGAGATCGACTGAAGTATCAGCCAGGGATTACGTGTCAATTCCCAGATTTCCGGGTCCATTTGCTCCCAGAGTACGTCTGAACTATGGCTCCACGACCATCGCAGATCCAGTCCAAGCTCCGCCAGTCCTTGCAGGTCTTGGGGCATCGGAGGCAGCATATAGTATTGTGAAATTGCCATATCGGTCCTCTTCCTTACGTAATGGGTTCCTGCCATTTCCAGTTCACGATCTCCGGCATATCCTGGCCGTGCTCGACGATATAGTGTTTATGTTCGATCAGCCTGTCACGCATCTCCTGGCTCACGTAGGCCGCTAAGTAGCCGAGCTTCGGCACTCGGTCAATCACGTCATGAACCAGGTGAAAACGGTCCATATCATTTCTCACTAACATATCGAACGGCGTCGTCGTCGTGCCTTCTTCCTTGTAGCCTCGCACGTGGAGATTCTTGTGATTTTTTCGCCGATACGTCAAGCGGTGAATCAGAAATGGGTACCCGTGATAGGCAAAGATAATCGGCTTATCCGTTGTGAAGAGGGTGTCGAATTCATATTCCGACAACCCGTGCGGATGCTCTTCTTTGGGCTGGAGCGTCATCAGGTCCACGACGTTGACGACGCGTATCTTCAGATCGGGGGCGTAGTGATGAAGCAGATCGACGGC
The DNA here is from genome assembly GCA_964475805.1 of uncultured Pirellulales bacterium. Taxonomy (GTDB): domain Bacteria; phylum Planctomycetota; class Phycisphaerae; order Sedimentisphaerales; family Anaerobacaceae; genus JAFGTG01. The sequence goes on from CAYZAH010000157.1 coordinate 3,337, forward strand.
CGCCAGCGTCTCGATTGTCGGCACGTCTCCCGCGCAGGCCATGACCACATCGGGTTCGGTCCCCTTGTCATTGCTCGCCCATTCCCATATACCGATCCCAGCCGTACAATGCTTGATCGCCGAGTCCATGTCCAGCCACTGGGGTTCGGGCTGCTTACCCGCGACGATCACGTTGATGTAGTCCCGGCTGCGCAAGCAATGATCCGCCACCGACAGCAACGTGTTAACATCGGGCGGGAAATAGACGCGGACGATGTTTGCCTTTTTGTTGACCACGTGATCGATGAATCCGGGGTCCTGATGGCTAAAGCCGTTGTGGTCTTGGCGCCAGACGTGCGAGGTGAGAAGATAATTGAGCGACGCTACAGGCTCGCGCCAGGGTAACTCCATACAGGTTTTCAGCCACTTGGCGTGCTGATTGAACATGGAATCCACAATGTGGATGAAGGCTTCATAGCATGAGAAGAAGCCATGACGCCCGGTCAGCAGATACCCTTCGAGCCATCCCTGGCAGGTGTGCTCACTAAGAATTTCCATCACTCTGCCCTCTGGCGCCAGGTGTTCGTCCTCGGGCAGGATTTTGGCCATCCATTGACGTTCGGTCGTGTCGAACAGGGCGCTTAGGCGGTTCGAGGCGGTCTCATCCGGGCCAAACACCCGAAAATTACGATACTTGGCGTTCATTTTGGCCACGTCCCGCAAAAATTGCCCCAGCACCTTTGTCGCCTCCCCGAGGATTCTGCCCGGCTCAGGAATCTCAATGGCGTAATCTCTGAAATCGGGCATTGTCAATGGTCGTAGAAGTTGGCCACCGTTAGCATGAGGATTGGCTCCCATCCGACGATTGCCTTTGGGCGCCAGTTCGGCCAGTTCCGGGATCAGCGAGCCGTTCTCGTCAAAAAGCTCTTCTGCCTTGTAGCTTTTCATCCATTCTTCGAGAATCTTGATATGGCCGGGTCTGGTAGCCATCTCGCCCACCGGCACCTGATGCGCTCGCCAGAAATCCTCGACCTTGAGCCCGTCCACCTCTTTTGGACCCGTCCAGCCTTTGGGCGATCTGAGGACAATCATTGGCCACCGAGGCCGCGTCGCCGTCCCCGAATTGCGCGCATCCCCTTGGATCTTTTTGATTTCCGCAATCACCGTATCGAGCGTTTCCGCCATCGACTCGTGCATCGCCTGCGGCTCGGAACCTTCGACGAAGTACGGTTTGTATCCATAGCCGACGAAGAGATCTCTGAGCTCGTCATCCTCCATGCGTCCGAGGATTGTTGGATTGGCGATCTTGTAGCCGTTGAGATGAAGGATGGGCAATACAGCTCCGTCGTGAATGGGATTGAGAAACTTGTTCGAATGCCAGGCCGTTGCGAGTGGCCCGGTTTCTGCTTCGCCGTCACCGATAACACAAGCAACGATCAGATCCGAATTGTCAAAAGCTGCACCGAAGGCGTGAGACAGCGAGTAGCCGAGCTCGCCGCCTTCATTGATCGAGCCGGGCGTTTCCGGCGCCGCGTGACTCGGTATACCGCCGGGAAAAGAGAATTGTTTGAACAGCTTCTTCATTCCCGATGTATCTTGACTCACCTCCGGATATCGCTCGCTGTAGGTTCCTTCCAGGTAAGTGCTCGCCACCATAGCGGGGCCGCCGTGTCCGGGTCCACAAATGAAAATGACGTTCAGGTCTTGTTCGGTGATAATGCGATTGAGATGAACGTAGATGAAGTTGAGACCGGGTGTGGTCCCCCAATGCCCCAAGAGTCTAGGCTTGATGTGGTCGAGCGTGAGAGGTTCTCGGAGCAGGGGATTGTCCCGCAGGTAAATTTGGCCCACGGAAAGGTAGTTGGCTGCACGCCAGTAACGATGCATCTTGTCCAGAAGTTCCTCAGACATCGGTGTCACGATACTCTCTTTTCCTTCAACCTGTGGAGACTGTGTGCTAACGTATGGCATAATGGTCCAGTCCTTTCTACATGGATGCAATGATCCTACTCAATCTCGCCTCTACGGCCTTGGCGACTTCCTCCAGCGTCTTGTTACCGATCATTTGCATTGCCACTGTCGGTTTAATGGCCGCCACTACGGTCCGGCCGTCCTTCTCGTAGACAATCACGTTACAGGGAAGCATCAATCCTATATTGGCCTCGGCCGTGATCGCCGTGTGGGCACTTGCTGGATCGCAGGCGCCGAGGATAATATACTTCGCGAAATCAATACCCAGCTTTTCTTTGAACTTCTCTCTCACGTCAATTCTTGTGAGGATTCCGAAGCCCTGCTCGGTTAGTTTCTTGCTGACGGATTCCACCGCTTCCTCAAAGGGCATGCTCAAATCTTTTGTGAACCCATACTCGGTCACTGTCAAAACTCCTTTACGTCTTCCAAAAGTGTGCACCGGCCAACGAACATCTCCGATCTTATTCTTAAGCATCTACCCTTGTTGTGGCAATGAGGAAACAGGGAGTTTCCTCCATTGGGGGTGAGCAAAATGCCTACGTCAATACGAAATCTGGATTTGGCTTGCGATAAGTGCGCGATTCGGGACGAACCTGATCGGCTTTTCCGTTGCGTACGGGCAGTGAGAAAGGCTGTGGTGTCGGGCAATGTGTGGTATTTAAGGAATTGCCCACTGAAATTTAGGATTTTCCCTATTCGAGCGAGTGACATGAGGGGAGTATCTATCTATGTGGCGAACGAACCGGTGGTTTTGCGCTGAGGTTTTATGCAAACATACACGTCCGTATCGAACAAGGAGCATTTGGAATGAATGAGGGTCGTATATGCCGCCAGCCAGGCGTGCTGCGGGTCCTGCAGAGTAAAGAAGAGACGAAGGCATTCTATAACAAGATCGCCAAGGTCTATGACACCCTTGCGGAGCACTCAGAGGCTCCTGTGCGCAAGGCGGGGCTTGAAATGCTCGACGTCCATCCGGGCCAGAAGGTTCTTGAAATCGGCTTTGGTACCGGCCACAGTCTCATTGAGCTGGCGCGGTCCGTTGGTCCTTCCGGCAAAGTGTTTGGCATCGACCTGGCGGAGAAGATGGTCGAGATAGCTGAAAAACGCGCCGAAGGAGAGGGGCTGGGCGACCGTATCGAGCTGTCGTGCGGCGATGCTCTGCATCTTCCTTACGAATCCGAAAGTCTTGATGGTATCTTCATGAGTTTCACGCTCGAGCTTTTCGACACGCCTGATATTCCTCTGGTGCTCGCCGAATGCAAGCGCGTGCTCAGACCCGCGGGTCGGATCACGGTCATCGGTATGTCTCGGGTTTCGCCCGAGGGGCTGATCATGGAGGTCTTTGAGTGGACGCACCGCCATTTTCCCAACTACCTCGACTGTCGTCCTATCCTTGTGCGCCAGGCTATCGAGGATGCCGGCTTTCAGGTCTGTGATTCCAGGATTATGAAAATGTGGATTGATGTGGAACTCGTCTGTGGCATCAAACGTAGATTGAATAATACTACAAGTGGCAAGAGTGCTGATTGCTGAAGGGATCACCTCTTGTCGGAATCGATAACACCAGAGAGGGAATCGCCCTCTCAGAGTTCGGTAGCTTCAATTGAAAGGAGAATAGTCATGAATGTGGAAAACAGAAGAAGGCAAAGCACTGTTCAGGGTCTCATCTTCACAATGATATTATTGGTCGTCACGATGTCCCCGGCAGGTCTGGTTTTTGGCCAGTCGCCTGCGAAGGTAGCCAAGGAACTCTCGCAAGCCTTCGCGGCCACCGCCAAAAAGGCCATGCCGGCGGTCGTCTCGATCAAGATCGAGAAGGTCATCGAGCAAAGCCCATCGAGCTCCGGAACGCCTTTCGGCTTCAACGATCCGTTCGGGTCTTTCGGCGATCAGTTTATGAAAAAGTTTTTCCCGCAACAGCAAGCTCCGCGAAAATACTACGAGCGGGGTCAAGGCTCGGGCTTTATCATTAGCAAGGACGGCTACATCTTGACAAATAATCACGTCGTCGGAGACGTGGACAAGATCACAGTCATTCTTCAGGACGGGCGAAAATTCGAGAACGCCAAGCTTATCGGCACGGACCCGGATACGGAAGTGGCCCTGATCAAGATACCAGGAAACGACTTTCCCGTCTTGCCCATGGGGGACTCGAGCAAGACGGAAATTGGCGACTGGGTGATCGCCATTGGTAACCCATTTGGCCTGAGCGAGACGGTCACGGTCGGTGTCATCAGCGCCGTCGGGCGCAGTAACGTGGGTATCGCCGCTTATGAGGACTTCATGCAGACGGACGCCGCGATCAATCCGGGCAACTCAGGCGGCCCCTTGATTAACCTGGACGGCCAGGTCATCGGGATCAATACGGCCATCTACAGCGAGAGCGGCGGCTACATGGGCATCGGCTTTGCCATTCCCGTAAACATGGCCCGCCAGATCATGGACGACCTGATCCAGAACGGCTCGGTGCAGCGCGGCTGGCTGGGCGTGTCCATCCAGGACCTGAACCCGGACCTGGCCCAGCAGTTCGGAGTCGAGAACGGCAAGGGCGCGCTGATTACCGAAGTCTTTCCGGGAACGCCGGCGGCCAAGGACGGCCTCAAGGCCGGAGACGTTATCGTTTCCGTTAATAATCAGGAAGTGGATGATTCTA
>CAYZAH010000158.1:0-7934 GCA_964475805.1 uncultured Pirellulales bacterium
TCCTGGACAACGCGGCAGAATATACCGATGAGAACGGCCATATCCGGGTGGCCGCGTGCAAAAAGGACGATGCCCTCGAAATTTCCGTCTCGAACACGGGTTGCCAACTCACGGGCGAACAAGTTTCGCACGTCTTTGATTGCTTCTGGCGGGCCGATTCCTCGCGTTCGGATGCTGGTGCTCACTGTGGGTTGGGATTGGCCTTGGTCCGGAAGCTTACGAGAGCTCTGGGCGGCGATGCTACGGCGGAAATACAACCCGGAGCGGTTTTTGTCTTGAAACTAAACGTTCCTGTCAAACCACCAAGACAAAAACACTAACTCCGGACCAGTATTCGAAAATCCGTCACACTCTTGGATAGCCGCCCAGGTATTCCGTCTTGGGCAGTCCGCCAACGAGGGGCATCGCGTATTCGACAAAAGCTTCGGTAGTGCCATTGCCCTCGGCGTTGATGTACTCGTCGGGCATGGATTTCGTCTTCTCCGCCACGTTGCTCAGCTCGGTACGGAATAACTCAACCGCGTAGTCTTTGCCGTCGCCCACTCGGCGCATCGCCACGGAACCGTTGTCCTCGGTCATGGCTAACTTCACAGCCTCTCGCCCGCACCGGCGCGCCTCATCAACGTCAACGGCGGACTGTAAACCCGCGAAGCTTCTCTGCAAATAGCCAAATGTATCGGCCCGGACTCGCTTGACGTTGAGCCGGTCTTTCACCTGCCCGGCCAGGAAGTCCGCCAAGGCGCCAGTCCCGGACAACTGAATGTTTCCATGCGCATCGGTTTCGGCCTGCGCAGCCAGCTTTTTGGCCCACGTTACCCCATCGGCATCGCAAATGCCTTCGCTGACCGCCACGACACAGCGCCCGAGCTTCTTGAGCACATTGTCCACGTCACCGGCGAACTTGTCCATCGAAACGGGCCTCTCGGGCACGTAGATCAGGTGCGGCCCGTCGTCCTCTCTTGTCTTGCCCAGGACGGAGGCGGCGGTCAGGAAGCCGGCGTGCCGGCCCATAATCACATCGATCTTAACGCCGGGCAACGCCCGGTTGTCCAAATCGTCACCCATCAGGGCGCAAGCCTCGAACTTGGCCGCCGTGCCGAAGCCCGGACAGTGATCGGTCACCAGCAGGTCGTTGTCCACCGTCTTGGGAACGTGAAACGCTCGAAGGTCGTAGTTGGCCTCGTCCGCCATTGTGTTAAGGATGTAGGCAGTATTGGCAGAGTCGTTGCCGCCGATATAGAAAAAGTACCGAATGTTGCGCTTCTTGAACACAGCAAGGATCTTCTCGCAATACGCCTTGTCGGGCTTGTCCCGGCTGGTGCCGATCGCCGAGGACGGCGAAGCCGCCACGACTTCCAGCGTCTCGGCTGAGAGTTTGCCCAAGTCGACAAAATCGTCTTTGACCATCCCCGCCACCGCGTGAACGGCCCCGAAAAGCGTCTCGATTTCCGGATGCTTTCTTGCCTCTTCGATCACGCCGACGAGAGACGCGTTGATCACACCTGTCGGCCCCCCGGATTGCCCCACAACTGCATTTGCTTTCGGTGCATTTGCCATTTCCAAGAATTCTCCATTCAAAGATCATACTCTTGGGCATACTGCGGATTACGCAACGACCACAGAAGAGGAGATTATATCCACCGAGGCTGCCGAGTCAACCGAATGAACTAAATTGGCTTCGTTTTTCCCAGTGGACTCGAACAAATAGCAGCTCTGCGCCGCCTCAGACACCGATTTTCGCAAGTTTACGCACATTTCTGCAAGTCCTGGCAGGTATTCCGAGAGTTGACACTTCTGAAACCGACTCACCGCACGAGATCCCGACCATCCAGAGCATTACAAAAGGATTCACACCGTTTTCTGCAATTTCTCGAACAGTTTTCAGCATTTCTCTGCATTTTTTGATGTTTCTGAGTCAAAGCCTGATAGAGAAACGTCCAAATCGTCGCTAATGGGACATATAGACGTTGACGGAAGCGGATGTGAGCCGCAAGATAGGCGCGCCTTCAACATCCTTTTTAGGCCCTCATGGCTCATGGAAGTGCCATTTATAGATGCTCCTTTTTTGCTGTAATTTCCCGGAAAATTGTTGAAATTCGGGTGAAATTATAGTATTATCCTCCAGAGAGTTCCGAGAAACGGCTCTCTAATTGCATATAAAATATCCCGATTGTGTGTCTTCGTGGCGCGGTACCAGGGAAAGAGGTAATCACGAGGGGTCTTATGCAAACGCATAGGCCACGATTTTTCTCTGGGGCCGGGTCCCGATAGCTGTTCGACATGGGGAGGAGGAGTATGAAACTCAAATCCATTCGAGTCCGAAATTTCAAGTGTGTGGATGATTCCACCGAGTTTGAAGTCTGCCCGGTGACGTGCCTGGTCGGAAAGAATGAAGCTGGAAAAACGTCCTTGCTCGAAGCTCTCTACAAGCTGAATCCGGATGTAGAAGAACTCGCCGACTTTGACGTGCTTTCCGAATATCCAAGGCGGCGTCTCAAGGAATATCAGCGGAGGGCGGACGCAGAGCCCGACGATGCACTGACCACCACATGGGAACTTGAGGACAAGGACGTGGAGGAGCTCACGGCGACCTTCGGCCCCGACGCCGTGCCGTCCAGAACGATCACGATTTCCAAAGGCTACTACAAGGGTCGCAAGTGTGATGCCAATGTGGAAGCGCTCTTGCCGAGATTCGTCTATTTTTCCAAGTTTCTCGTGATGAACGGCCGGGTATCTGTAAACGACATCATCGAAAAGCAACACAAGGGAGGACTCACGGGATCGGACCGTGTCTTTTTGGCACTGCTTGACCTGGCGGGTACGACCCCTGAGAAGTTGAGGGATGCTCAGACCTCCGAGGAATTGATCGTCGAACTGGAAGCCGCTTCCACTCCTATTACAGATAAAATCTTCCACTATTGGAGTCAAAACAGCAATCTAAGAGTGAGCTTCAACGTACATCAAGCCAAACCGCACGATCCGGCCCCTTTCAATAAAGGCCTGATATTCGAGACACGCATTCTCAACGTCCGACATAACCTGACGTTGAACTTCGACGAACGAAGCACCGGGTTCGTATGGTTCTTTTCCTTCCTGGTTTGGTTTTCTCAAATGAGACGAAACTACGGCCAGAACCTCGTCGTCCTGCTTGATGATCCCGGCTTTGGTCTGCACGCTAAGGCTCAGGAGGATCTGCGCCGATACATTTCGGGAGAGTTGGCGCCCCACTACCAGGTGATCTACACAACGCATTCACCATTCATGCTGGATGTGGACAAGTTGCATTGGGCGCGCACAGTTGAGGACGTTGTTCTAAGATCGGGTGATGGCAGAGAGGAGTATCTGGGCACCAAAGTCGGAGATCGAGTCCTAAGCCGGGACCCTGATACGCTGGTTCCATTGCAGGCAGCGTTGGGATACGAGATATCACAAACTTTGTCTGCGAAGAATAAGATCCTTTTGGTGGAAAGACCATCGGACTTGCTTTACCTGCGATGGTTTTCCAAACGACTCGCAGAAAGAGGGCAGGCCTCATTGGACTCTACATGGATGATCGCTCCGTGTGGAGAGATCAATAAAATACGCGCTTTAACGTCGTTGCTCGTGGGGGGCAGTCAAGATATCGCCGTGCTGCTCAATGGCCTGCCTGCCCAAAACAACAATGTTTTAGATCCGAGAAACTCAGAGCTCCTGGCGAACTGTCGCATATTCACCGTTGGTACGTACACAGGCAATCATGGAGGAAACGTTGAGGATTTGATAGGACGTAAAGCCTACTTCACGCTTGTGAACATGTGTTACAAACTCCCGCGAAAGTACAGGCTTCGCGCCACCCAGGACACATCTTTGAACGGAGGCGTGATCAAAGAGGTCGAGCAGCTCCTTAGGACGACCTCTCAGACGATCCCTGAATTAGATCCTCATGCTCCGGCGGAATATCTGACGGAAAACGGCAAGAAGCTTCTACGCAAGCTCGGCGGTTTGGAAGGAGCGTTTCAGCGATTTGAGGCACTCTTCACCGATCTGAACTCAGGTTCATCCCGGTAAGGTTGTTCTCGGATCAGCAAACAAAACTTAAGAGTCTTCCTCTATCACTTTCACATTTCGGGGTCTGGATTTGTGTTTCTGAGCGCCGCTTTTGCCAAACGGCGAATCCAGATCACGAAAAGCGAACCTATCCAGCACCTTGCCTACGTTTCATGTTGACCGGGTTCTTCGTCGGGTACTTCAGACATACGCTCTTCAGAATGCAGCATATCGCTGGCGATACCCGTCAGGAGTATCTCCGTATTGACGAGGGTGCCAGGCAGTTCTTCCGCCGCACTGATCACTTCCGCCTTGTATTTCTCAGTGATTTCACGGAAAAGACTTTGCGTCCGCTCATCGGCGAGCCGACAGCCGTCCAACAGGACGAAGGCCAGCTTTGCACTGTACGGTTGGTCAAAAAGCCACTGTCGAAGGATTTTTTCAACACGCAATGCCCACTGTCGCTCATTCTTGGTTTCCGAGTCTTCCTGTGAAACCACTTCATCAAACTCTTCGCTTCCCATAATCTCTCCAATATGCACTTAGCTGAAACACGTCATACCCAGGAATATTCGGTATTTTGGGCCTCGGACCAAGCGTACCATCAGTCCGCTGTTTTTCTATCGGCAATTTCCGGGGACAATATAAGTTCATACAGCGAACTGCGTTAGATAGTCTTGCAGCAGAGCGTAGGAAGGCCGATAACGTGGAACTGCCTTTCGATAAAGGTGCAAGCCCTCTTGCCATGAGCCGTATTCGGCTGCTATACTCCCGGATATGAAGACAGCAGAACAACACATGAGGGCACGTAAGCAAATCAGTAGACCGAACCTATACCGTAAATTTATCGTCTGGGCGGTGTTGTGCCTGTGTGCGGCGGGCACGGCGAGTGCGGACCAGATCGTGGTACAGGCGGGTGACCTGAATTTGACGCTGGAAAAAGGACAAGGAAGCTTGCGCTCACTCAGCCTGCGCGACAATGCTATGAGTCAGGAACTCTTCTGCCCGAACGCCCCACCGCTGTTCTCTATCGAGCTGCACCATGCGAAAACCGGCGAGCACGCTACTCTCGCAGCGGATTCGGGCTGGCGCCGGGTCGAAGTATCTGACGCGGACGCCTCGGGACAGCGCGTCCTGAGCTTTCAAGAACCAGACGATGTCAACCTCACGGGAATCAGCGTCGAAGTCAAGCTCCGTACCGATAGCGCCAACAGCGCTTTGACCTGGGACCTGCACGTTACAAACAGCAGCGAACAGTGGGCTCTCTGGCGGGTCACCTTCCCCCAGATCACAGTGAAATACCTTGGCGAAGGATCGAGTGTCTTCTATCCCCTTCTGTCGGGGATCGAACAGTCGGATTTCTGGGATAAGGCAGAGAGAAAGGGCGGGAGATACCCGAGCGGCTGGACGTGCATGCAATACATGGCGGCCTACGATGCAGCCGGAAAAACGGGTCTCTATGTCGGGATGCACGATCCGTTCGGCTCCACCAAAGACATTTTCGCCCAGGGGCTGCCCGATCAGCACGCCGTCGCTTTTCGATTCGAGCATCCCGTTCCCGACATGGGTAAACCGGGTGTGGACTTCGAGCTGCCCGGCCAGGCGAGATGGCAATTACTGCGCGGCGACTGGTTCGATGCGGCGACTATTTACCGCGACTGGGTTAGCCGGGAAGCTAAATGGTGGCCGGCGCTCGGTCCAAACGGCCGGACGGACACGCCCGAATGGGTGCGAGGATTGCCCGCGTGGGTCATGACCGGCGGAGCCGCCTCCGAATGCGTCCCGCGAGTGAAGGACTTTGCACAAGAGCTTGGCGTGCCGGTTGGATTCCACTGGTACAACTGGCACCAGATTCCCTTCGACAACGACTATCCACATTATTTCCCGCCCAAGGACGGGTTTGCCGAGGGTGTGGCGCAGCTTAAACAGGCCAACGTCTATCCGATGCCCTACATCAACGGGCGTCTGTGGGACACACATGACAGACAATCGGAGGACTGGCAATTTACCAAGACGGCTCGACCTGCGGCGACGAAAGATGAAAAGGGTGACCCCTATGTCGAGACCTACCAGAGCAAGGAAACCGACGGCAACAGCGTTAAATTGGCGGTCATGTGCCCATCGACGTCACTATGGCAAAATCGAATACGAGACATTGTGCTGCGGCTCTTCAATGACTGTGGCGTGAGCGGAGTGTATATCGACCAGATCGCCGCTGCGTCACCGCGTCTGTGTTTCGACACATCCCATGGCCATCCTCTGGGCGGCGGTCACTGGTGGACCGAGGGCTATTGGAAGATGCTCGATTCAATCCGTGCCGCCAAACCTGCTGACTGCATGTTGACGACCGAGTGCAATGCCGAGCCGTACATCAAGTGGTTCGATGGCTACCTGACCTGGCACTGGCAAGCGCAGAACATGGTCCCGGCCTTCCCGGCCGTTTACGGCGGCGCGATACAGATGTTCGGGCGGGCATACAGGGGCGGACCCAGCCAGGATTTGGCCAATCGCATGAAGGCCGGACAGCAACTCGTCTTTGGAGAGCAGATTGGCTGGTTCGGCCCTGAGATCATCAAGCGCCCCGATTCCGGGCAATTTCTACAAGATTGTATCAAACTGCGCTGGCGGCTGAAAAGGTACTTCTACGCAGGCCGGATGGCCCGACCGCCGAAGCTGGCTGGAGATATTCCGAAGGTCACCGCCGACTGGCAATGGCATGGAGAGTGGCCGATCACCACCGATGCGATCATGGCCGGCGCGTGGCGACTTGAAAACGAAAACAAGGTCGTATTGCTCTTTGTCAATGTCTCCGATAAGCCTATTTCTGGGCACGTTCAATTCGATCCCAGAGAATACGGCCTTGGCGGCGGAACGATCCGGGCTACCAGGATCACATCAGCAGGACCACAAGACAGCTTCTCCATTCAATCCGTCGGTAAGATCGAAGTCGACTTCGCTCCGCAAAACGTGTTCGCGTGGGAGATAGCGAAGGCCCAGGGGACTCGATAGCCCACAAAAAGACCCAATATGAGGGTCGATGTCAAAGACAATATTGCGGACTTTCGCGACGAGGTCCCGGCCCATCGGATCAATACCGACTTGCTCTCATTTATCAAGCTCTAACGCTTTGACTTCGCCCTGATTCGTTCCGAACAACACGGACGGACCGTTGGAAAGGCTGTTGAGCATGTCCATACAGACCGGACGGCCGGCGACTTTCCCTGAGCGGACAAGGCTCCCGGTCTCGTCCAGAACAGCTACGGCGCCGTCTTCACAACCGATCACGATCCACGCCGTCCGGGTTCGTTCTCGTGTTACACACTTCATCACGACGGGAGGGCTTGCCAGACGTCGCGCCCACAGTTCTCGACACTGGTTATCGAGCGCGACGACCAATCCCGAGGATGTCGCCACCACGATTTCCTTCTTGCCGTTCCCATCGAGGTCTGCGATGTCCATGTCTCGCATGTTCTTCGCGGGGATACGCTCTCCCGGACCGAAACTGGCGTCGTAGAGAGCCTTGCCGTCCGCCCGCCAAATGGTGACGCGGTTCCACGTTCCGTTGATCTCACTGATGACTTCCTTCTCGCCGTCGCCATCGAGGTCTTCATAGAAGAGATGATAGCGATTCATGCTTGACCAGCCGGGCACGTACGTCGCGCTCGGCGGCACGGTGTTGAACCCCCGTCGAGTCGGATTCAGTGTCTTGTTGTTGATGATCGCCACCCCATTTGTCCCATTGTACTTGCGGGAAGCCAACAAGTTCAGAGTGCCATCCGGACCGTCAATGATACGAAAGTGCGACACGTCTCCCCAGAATTGCGGCATACGCCGGATCAGTTGTCCGTGCTCGTCGAGGATTTCGAGCGTGCACGCACTGCCGACGAAGACCTGACTCTCGCCACCCA
>CAYZAH010000159.1:0-7932 GCA_964475805.1 uncultured Pirellulales bacterium
CGGCGCCTATCGCCAGCTCGCGGTCGTGCGGCGCTCTGATTTTTCGCGTGAGCACGACGTCGAGCTCCGCGTGGAGGTTTCTGGCCAGTCTGTTCGCCAGAATGACCCCTCCTCGTGGAATGCCGAGAACGATCGCATTCTTGCGGTCCTTATAGCGCCATAGTTGTTTGCTGAGCATCACCGCAGCTTGTTGGCGATCCGCCAATAACTCTTCCTCATACGTAAGAACCTTCAGAGAGCCCATTCTCGTCGCTTCCTTGAGCCCCTTTGCCTAAGTCGTGTCGTTAAAACCACCGTCGGGCACGATGGCCCATAGCTTAGGCCTCTCTTTCTATGTAGCTTCAGGTTACAGCTTTTGATCGAGAATTATTATCGGTAATTTCCCTAATTGCCATCGGCCATTTGCTCATCGCACGTCTTGGCCATCCGAAATGCAAAAGACGTATAGTGTCCCGCGCGAGGTCGGGCTGCATGCGTGGGTTGATGACGCCCCGCTCGTTTGTCTCCTCTGATGAGGAAATGGGCGGCTTGTTTTAAGGATTTTCCCTATTCAATCGTCACGGCCGGGCGGCTAAATTGCTCGCAGTCTTCTTATGAAGTTTTTCGTATGAACGTTAAATGGAGAGAACGATCATGGCTGAAGCTGAAATGCCGCATGGCGGCCACGAAAAGCATTTGTGCTACCTATGCAATCTTGGATTCCACAAAAGCAATCCGCAAGAGTACGGCGAGCTGCTGAAAGAGCCGAAGTTCTTCTGTGAAAACTGCGGAAGAGCCGCTGCCAACGAGAAGAACCTCTGTAAACCGGTGAAACTGTAGCCGCCGAACAAGCGGTTTTACATAAGACGAGCAGACGAAAGGGTGGTGTGCGCATGCGGAGTTAGGGTACTGCGCACAATCGGGTGTTGCAGGGAGTATGTTCCGTGCAATGATGTATGACTTGATCGCGCGGGAAGACGCGCGAGGCGCTCCGCCCTGCCAAGTAACAATGAAGCAGGGTGGTCTTGGTGTCACTTTCTCATCGCGCTATCCCGCCGTCACAAAGCTCCATCTGCGTAATCGTCAAAACGATACATCTCGGCGTTCTCGAGGAACCACTGGGGCCGAGCGACAAAATCACAGATTCTATCGAGCAAAACGTAGTGCTTTTGCTCCTCCTCGGCTAATTTCGTGAAGATAGCTTTCTGCTGCGGATATTGCACCTGGTCGGCCTTTTCAAGATAGAATGCCTTGCTTTGCTGCTCGATCTCGCGAGCTTTCTTATAGAGGTCCAACTCGCTAATATCGACCTTGAACGTTTGAGCCGACTGCCGCATGGCTGCGAAGATCTCTCCGGCGTCTTTTAGGACCGGCGTTTCAGTGACCTCCCCGACGGCCTCGCTTTGCATCTTCCGCACGATTTCGTAGTGTTTGGCTTCCTCGCCGGCAAGCATTGTGCAGATGTGCTTGAGCCCGTCATTGTCCGTCTTCTCCGCAAGTTGACGATAGTAATCCTCGCTGAGTTTTTCTTGGTCCATGGCAAACTTGAAAATATCCATTGCTCACCTCTACAATCATGTGTGTCATTGCTTCCTGTTTTGAAGATTCTCCGGCCGTCACAAATGTATACTGCCTTCCAGGAAGTTCGCAGCCGCTTCCATGAGGGTCTCCGACAGCGTGGGATGGGGGTGAATCGTGTAGGCCAAATCGGTCGCGACGGCGCCCATTTCCATCGCGAGAGTGCCTTCCGAAATGAGCCGGCCCGCATCGGCGCCCACGATACGCACCCCCAGAATACGACCGGTACCTTCTTCAAGAATCAGCTTGGTCAGCCCCTTGTCCTCCCCCATCGTCAACGCCCGGCCCGACGCGGACCAGGGGAACTTTGTTATCTTGACGTCTATGCCCTCTTCCCGTGCCTGCCGCTCGCTCAACCCGCAGCCGGCAATTTCCAGCTCCGTATACACCACGAACGGGATCGCCCTGGCATCGAAGCTCGCCCGACGGCCCGCAATAACCTCGGCCGCGACGATACCCTCGTGGGTGGCTTTGTGCGCCAACTGAGGATTCCCGGTGACGTCCCCGATTGCAAAAATCCTGTCCGCCCGGGTCCTTCTCTGGTCGTCCACACCGATGAATCCATGCTCATCGAGGTCAACGTCGGTATTCTCCAGTCCTATGCCTTCTGTAGTCGCCCTGCGCCCGACGGCGACCAACACCTTCTTGAAAGTCTGCCCGCTCTGTTCCTGGGCCTCCCCCTCGAACCACACCTTTATCCCGTCGGCCGATTGCTCGATTCGAGTGACTTTCGTGTTCAGCATGATCCTTTCAACACACCCACGAAGGTGCCTTGTCAGAACGGAGACAATGTCGTCGTCGGTTCCGGGCAGTAATTGTGGCGTCATCTCGACAATAGACACCTTGCTTCCGAGCCTCGCGTAGGTATTGGCCTGCTCCAAACCGATGTATCCGCCGCCGATGACGAGCATCGACTCCGGAATGTCCCTGAGCTCCAGGGATACGGTGGAGTCGATGTCGTGTTGCGAATCCATAGGAATGTGTTGTAAGGAAGCACTCCGGCCGCCCGTCGCGATGATCGCGTTGTCGAACTCGATCTCTTCTGCTCCGTCGTCCCGGCGCTGAACGCTCAGCTTGTCGTTGCTGACGAACTGCGCGGTCCCTCGAATGTATTCGACCTTCCGCTTCTTGCACAGGCCGCCGAGTCCTCGCGTCAGCCTGGACACGACGCCATTCTTCCATTCTCTGAGCCGATCAACGTCAATATCGGGCGGCTCAAAATGGACTCCCCACTCTCTGGCTTTCTGCGCATCCTTGATGAGCCGGGCGACGTGGAGCAACGCTTTGGATGGAATGCAACCTCGGTAAAGACAAACGCCGCCGGGGTTTTCTTCCTTGTCGATGAGCGTGACCTTGACGCCCAAGTCGGCGGCGTGAAAGGCGGCGGCATATCCGCCCGGTCCCGCGCCGACCACGACGAGTTCTCGGTGGCTGCTATCTCCACTCATAAAAGGCTCACTCAGACATTTTGATCCAGGGCCAGCAAGAAAGGGTTCTCCAGGTACTTCACAATCCAGCGAAGGAAAAGCAACCCCTCGACGCCGTCTATGATCCGGTGATCGTAAGAGAGTGACAGAGGCAAAATCAAACGCGGCTCTATTTGGCCATCTCTATAGCAAGGCTGTCGCGAGGCTCGGGCGATCCCCAAAATAGCCACCTGCGGCCAATAAATAATAGGGGCGAAGTTCGTCCCGCCCACGCCGCCAAGATTGGAGACCGTGAAGTTTCCGCCGACCATATCCTCAGGCGTCACCTTATGTTGTCGGGTTTTCTCAGCCAGCGCGTTCATTTCAGCGGACAGCTCCAGGATACTTTTCTTGTCCACGTCACGCACCACGGGAACGAGCAGGCCGCGATCCGTTTCCACGGCCACCGAAATGTGAAAATACTTTTTGTAGATGATCTCTTTTCGCTCCGGATCAAAACTCGAATTGAACTTGGGAAACTCCTTCAGGGCCAGCGAAACGATCTTCATGGCAATCGACGTCACTGTCAGTTTCGGGTCGCCCTGCTCGCCCTTGCGCGAGTGAGCCTTCCGAGATTCCTCCAAACTTGTGATATCCGCCTGATCGTACTGAGTGACCTGGGGAACGTGGGACCACGTGTAGCTCAGGGTGTCCGCAATCTTCTCGCGAATGGTGGTTATGGGCTTTCGCTCGACGTCGCCCCATTTCGTGAAATCAGGTAAGGACCGCCCCGCCGGCGCCGCCGGCGTTGCCCCTCCGCCCGTGATGATGCTCCGGGCGTACTCTTTGACGTCATCGGCTGTGATCCGACCCGCCTGGGCGGTCCCCGTCACTTCGCCAATGTCGATCCCCAGCTCTCGGGCAAGCTGGCGAACGGACGGCGCCGCCGGTACGGCTGCGCCAGTTTTCTTTTCTCTCTTGGGCTCTTCGACTCTTTCTACTCTCTCAGGCTGCCTTTCCTCGGGCTGTTGCTTCTGCCTCTTCTCGGGAGGTTCTTCCTCCTTGGTTTCTTTCTTTGCGGGTGCCTCCCTGGCCGGCGGTTTGGGCTCTACCTGCCCCTCTTTGGCTTCAGTATCGACCTTCAACACGACCTGGCCGACCTTGATTTTGTCCCCTTCCTTCGCGTTGATCTCGACCACTTTTCCCTTAACGGGTGACGGTAACTCGAAGGCCGCTTTTTCCGTCTCCAGCTCGACGAGCGACTGCTCTTGCTCGACGAAGTCCCCCTCCTTGACAAGCACACTTATCACGTCCCCCGATTCGACGTTTTCCGATATTTCCGGCAGGCGCACTTCCTCGATCATACGTCGGTTCCTTAAACTCCTCTTGGTTAGACCGTCGCCGGATTGACCTTTTCCGGATCTATCTGCAAATCTTTGATAGCCTTTTCAGGAACCTGGCGATCTATCTTGCCCTCACCCGCCAAAGCCTGAAGCGCCGCCAATGCGATACAACGGGCATCGACCTCGAAGTAATCTCGCAAGGCGGCTCTGCTTTCGCTTCGCCCATAGCCGTCAGTCCCGAGGGCAATCAACCTGCCGGGCAGCCACTTCGCAATCGAGCACGGCAGGGTCTTCACGTAGTCCGTAGCCGCGACAAAAACCGTCTCTGCATTCTCAAAACATCTCTGTACGTAGCACAGCTTCGGTTCTTCGCCCGGATGCAGCATATTCCAGCGATCGGTCTCCGTTCCGTCCGTGTAAAGCTCCTTGTAGCTCGTCACACTCCAGAGGTCCGCGGACACGCCGTACTGGGATTCCAGGATTTGCTGCGCTCGAGCGGCCTCGTTGAGAATGGCGCCGCTGCCCAGGAGAGTGACTTTCTTCTCATTGCCGTCCTTGGACGATGCTTTGTATTTGTACATTCCCTTGAGGATACCCTCTTTGACACCCTCGGGCATGGGCGGCATTTCATAGAATTCATTCATCATCGTGACGTAGTAGAAGATATTCTCCTGTTTTTCGTACATTCTGTAGATACCGTCACGAATGATAACCGCCAGCTCATAGGCGAAGGCCGGGTCGTAAGTCTTCAAGGAGGGAACCGAGTAGTAGAAATGGTGACTATGTCCGTCTTGATGCTGGAGCCCTTCACCGGCAAGCGTGGTCTTGCCCGATATGCCGCCGATCAGAAAGCCCTTGGTCATGGCGTCGCCCCCCGCCCAGATCAGGTCAAACATACGGTGACAGCCGAATATCGAGTAGAACAGGTAGAACGGAATCGTGTTGATCCCGTGCGTGGCGTAAGCCGTCCCGGCCGCGATGAACGAGGACATGGAGCCGGCTTCGGTAATGCCTTCTTCGAGTATGGCCCCGTCTTTTTCCTCGTTGTAATAGAGCAGGCTCTCCTTGTCCACAGGCTCGTACAACTGGCCCATCGGCGCGTAGATGCCTGCTTGCCTGAACAATGCTTCCATGCCGAACGTCCGCGCCTCGTCGGGAACAATCGGGACGATCAGCTTGCCGATGTCCCTGTCTCTCAACAGCTTCGACAGGAGCCGCACCATGACCATCGTCGTAGCGATCGGCCGGCCTTCACTTCCCTGGTAGAATTCCTCGAACAATGCCTCGGGTGGAGTCTGTATCGGTGCGACGCCGACGGTTCGTTTGGGAGTATAGCCGCCCAGCTTTTCTCTGCACCGTTGCAGATACCTGATCTCCTCACTGTCGTCACTCGGCTTGTAGAACGGCGCCTCCTGCACCTCCCCGTCGGGCACGGGGATACCGAATCTGCTCCTGAACTCAGACAACTCCTGCTCGTTCAGCTTTTTCTGCTGGTGCGTTATGTTTCTGCCTTCGCCGGCCTCGCCCAGGCCGTATCCCTTTATCGTCTGAGCCAGGATCACGGTCGGCGAGCCTTTGTTCTCGATGGCGGCTTTGTAGGCGGCGTAGACTTTGACGGGGTCGTGCCCGCCGCGCCGAAGTTTCTCTAATTGCTCGTCGGAGTAGGTTTTCACCATGTCCAGCAGCCGGCGGTCCTTGCCGAAGAAGTCTTGGCGGATATAGTCGCCGCTCGATACGGCGTACTTCTGGTATTGCCCGTCCGGCACTTCCTGCATCCGTCTGGCGAGAAGGCCCTCCGCATCCTTCTCGAGCAACGGATCAAAATCAGAGCCCCAAATCACCTTGATAACATTCCACCCGGCCCCGGCAAAAACCGCCTCAAGCTCCTGAATGATCTTGCCGTTTCCGCGTACCGGGCCGTCGAGTCTCTGTAGGTTACAGTTGATGACAAAGATGAGATTGTCCAGCTTGTCGCGCCCCGCCAGGCTGATCGCGCCAAGGCTTTCCGGCTCGTCCGTCTCCCCGTCCCCCAGAAAAGCCCATATCTTCTGGTCGGACGGCTTCTTCAGTCCCCTGTTTACCAGGTACTTGTCGAACCGGGCCTGATAGATCGCCATAAGGGGGGACAGCCCCATCGAGACGGTCGGAAACTGCCAGAAATCGGGCATCAATCTCGGGTGAGGATACGACGGCAAGCCTCCGGAGGGCCGCAGCTCCCTTCTGAAATTCTCCAGGTCGAAACCCGACAGGCGACCTTCCAGGAAGGCCCTGGCGTAGATGCCCGGAGACGCATGACCTTGAAAATAGACGATGTCGCCGTCCTGCTCGTCATTCCTTGCTCTCAGGAAATGGTTGAAGGCCACCTCATAAAGCGTCGCGGCGGACGCATACGTGGAGATATGCCCCCCTATGCCGCTTTCTTCCCGGTTGGCCCGAACCACCATGGCCATGGCGTTCCAGCGAATGATGCTCTTGATGCGGCGTTCCGTCTCTCTGCGCCCCGGATACGGCGGTTGCTGATCGGCGGGTATCGTATTGATATAGGGCGTGGTCCACGCGCGGCGAATCTCTATCCCGTACTCCCGGGCGCGTATCTCAAGCTGTTCTAATATGCTCCTGGCCCCGTCTTGCCCGTCGTTCCGGTAGACGCTTTCAAAAGACTCAAGCCACTCTTCTTTTTCAAGCTCGCTTGTTCTCCGGCTCTCGTTTGCCATTCGATTGTGCCACCCTCAGATCTATCCCATGTCCGGCTCAGTGCAATAATACATCCCTGACAGCCCGTTCTCTATCCACACGGGACATTCGGGGCAGTTGCAACCTCTTTTTTCGACGGCGACTTTGCTCGCACCTCTTGCGCAAAAGAGCCCCTCACCGGCCTTTTTCGAGAAGCTCGGGCAAGTCGAGCAGTTGCCGCTCATACACAACTTGAAGTTCTCTTCAGTGTTTTTGACTTTTCCCATTCGTTTTGCCTTTCTTTCCACACCCACGCCGTATTCGGTGGACCAAAACGAATCCTCTATTTCTTCAGAACGCATAGCGCACCCCCTTCAGTAATGCTAAGAGCCACGCTTTCAGAAACAGTGAATTCGTAATCCGTACCTGACGGTCCGATGAAGCGCGTCATGATATCCTGACCCAGCACGACGTTCGCAAACGGGCCCGAAGTACACAGTAGAAGACCGCCCGATGACAATGCCGGCGCCTTTACGATACCGTCAGTGACGATTTGTCGAACGTGTTCCATCTCCGTCTGATTCCCCTGGGGATACCGACGGAACAGAAGATTGTAAAGCTCGGGCGAGAGCCCCAACGCATAAGGCCCGTGAAAGCCCTGCCGGTCGAGCATTGTCACCGCCTGAATTACGTCGTCCGCTGCAATCCCGGGACTGTCCCATTGTTTGAGCTTCACCGAGCTGCTGCCCTCAATGTTCATCAATCCCTTGACTCCCACGGCCTTAGAACCGTTGAAAATCAGGTTGTCCTCCTGACGGGCACAGTCTATCGCTGCCTTCGCGGCGTCGCCCAGATCGAGCGGCAAGTCATGTTGCGCGAAAGCCGCAATATCCCGAACGGGCAAAGCGAATTCGCTTTGAATCATGACCAACGGTATGACGCACGGTGCTATC
>CAYZAH010000160.1:0-7879 GCA_964475805.1 uncultured Pirellulales bacterium
CGCGCACGCCGAAAAGCCCCGTGGCGACCTGCGTGATCACGTGGTCGTCGTAGGGCCTGAGCCGCTCCATATAGCCGCCTTCGCCCGTGCACGTGAACGTGTTCCACGCCACGGCACAGCGTGCTTTGGACAATTGCGTGACGTTGCTCACCGATCCGAAGGACATTCCGCCTCCGTACCAGGGCACGTCGATTTTGATCCGTGGCCGGTCGTCATTGCGCCGGTTCAATTCAATGCTCGTGTCTATTTCGCTCTCATCGATTTCAACGGGTGGCTTGTCGGGAAATTTGAACCGGAGTTTGTCGAATCCGCCACCGGAGGCGCCGCATTCGTACTCGTAACCATATTCCGGAGCGGGCGGTTCGCCCGTTTCAGCCATCTTCCAGGTGGCCAGAATCATATCAGCCGTCCAGCGATAATCCCCGAGCGCCTTCATCATGGGGTTTTCCACCATGCGCAGCGCTCCTTGCGGGCATTGGGCTACGCAATAATGATCCGTCTCCTCGCAGGCCGGGCCAATACAGAGGTCCAGGCGTGGCTCGGCGAAATACTTGTAGCCCGGTTTGTCCACGTGTACTCCGTACGGGCACAGCTCGACGCACTTACCACACCGAATACAGTCGCTACTTCGTCGGATGATATACTTCGCAATGGAGTTTCGATAGCGCGAAGGGGCCGGCTTGATCTCGCGAGTTACCGTCGTCTGCGGGACGCGCGTTCGGAACGTTTTTTCAGGAAGTATTTCTTTGAGATTATTTTCTTGTACCGAAGAGCTTGCCAAAGGTTTCCTCCTCAAGCTGTTCGAAGAACATGGCCCGGCCGACGTCGCCTCTAAGACGCCGGACTTCTCGCATTCCCATCGCGCCCATCACCTCGATGAGCTGGTCGTGCCACGCGGCGATGAGGTTGGTCATGCGTCCGACGCCATACTCGAAGTCGATCTTCTCCAGCTTGGCCGGGCAGTACATTCCAGGTTTGCATTGGTTACACAACTGACACTCAAGAGCGATCAGCAGCGGTAGGTTGATAGCCACAAGGTCCGCACCGCAGATGATGGCTTTGGCCATGTGCTCGGCCAATGCGATCCCGCCGCTCGCCATGAGTGTAACTTCGTCTCGCCTTCCGCTATCCACAAGGGACGTATGAATTTCACGTACCATGTCCTTAACGAATCGAGGATTGTCAGCGCCAATCTCGTTGCCGTTAAGATCGGCGGCGACGTGGATCACTTCGATCTCTTCCAGATCAGCCAGTTCAACGGCACGCTTACAGCCATTGGAATCCAGCATGACCTTCACCGAAACGACGGTTTGCGGGGAGACGCTCTTGACCTGTTCTATTCGTTTGAGAACGTCGGGGCCATCCGACAGTTCCACCAGTCTTGTCTTATCCAGCACATCCTTAGGCAACGAGGGTGCCCCAGAGTCAAGATGGAACGCCACATTGGGCAGATGTTGTTCCTGATTGTCCTTCTCAAGAGACCCGTCGCGTGAATCGACGATTGCTATCAGGCCTGTCCGGCTGGCCGCTTCTCTGAGAATTGGACCGATTGGCGGCAACGCATATTGCGGCGAGGCCATATCGATAATCAGCGGCATGGGGATGGACACAAGAGGCGGATGTGTGCCGGCGAGCCCCTGACGCTCGAAAGCGAGAAACGGCGGCTTTCGGCCGATGTCAACGGAGGTGCTGATATACTCTCGTCCGTGAATACCGTCGCGCGTCGGGCGGACGATTTCCGACATGTCCGTCCACATCGAGTCGAAGCCGGGTCCGGAGAATGGCCCCCTGTAGCCGGCTCCGGAGACGGGAATCTTCGCGGTCTCGGCCTGCATCCAGGTCGTCTGAATAATCTCAGGCGTCCAGTAGCCGTTGCCCAAACCTTCGTAGACCGGATTGACGACCATGCCGAGAAGGCCCTTCGTGCAGTTCTGGACGCAGGAGAAGCAGCCCATACAGTCGAAAAACAAGGCGTCGACGTCACTGAGGTTGCGGATATACTCGATCTCCTGTCGGTGGCGGTCGTACACGCAGGCCTTCTTCACGCAGTTATGGCAGCGGGCACAGTCTTCACGCCAATCCACCACGCCGTACTTGCCGACTCGGGCCAGTCGCGGAGGGACAGGTTTTGTCTCAATATGGTATTTCTCTGGCATACTTGTGCTTCACCATCTACAGGCCAGACGCCGCGAGAAGTTCGGGCACGGCTGTTTCTTTGCCCCCAGACAAAATGTGTACTCCCCTCACACCTTCCCTGTTCTTGACTTCTTTGATGATCTCGGCAGCGATGGCCTGTCCTTCTTTCTGTTGGGCGTCCTGATCGCCAGCGTTTTTCAGCCTGCTGACGATCTCGTCCGGTATGTGAAAATCCGTATGTCTTTGGCGAAGCTCCTCGGCTTCCGCGGCATTACTCAAAGGCAGCACACCGGCGAGGATGGCCGTCTTGGTCGTAATGCCCTCGGCTCGCGCCGCGTCGAGCCATTCACCAAACTCCTGAATGCTGAACACAGCCTGCGTTTGTATGAACCGGGCGCCGGCTTCAACCTTCTTTGCAAGACGAAGAATATTAAGCTCTAATGGTCTGAGATAAGGATTCGCAGCGGCTCCGACCAGCATGGAGAACTCGCCTTCGATCTTTGTCCCGTCGAGCAGGACGCCTTCATCACGCATCCGCGATATTGCGGCAACGAGCTGGATCGAATCGATATCGTAGACATTGGCCGACTCGGGACATCCGGTCAACACCTGATGGTAGCCGGACAGGCAAAGCACGTTCTTGATCCCCAGGGAGGCGGCTCCCAGCAGGTCGGACTGAAGTGCGATGCGATTCCTGTCCCGCGTGACGATCTGATAAACCGGCTCGATACCGGAGTGGCTCAACTGAATTGAGCCGGCAAGACTTGAAGTGACGATGCCGTACGGATTATCCGCAACGTTGACGGCCTGGATCTTACCGTTTAGGCCCTTCGCGATGGTTTCGTTCACCGAAGGGTTCGTACCGGCCCGGGGCAGATACTCCGCCGTAACAATGAAATCTTCCTTGTCGACGCAACTTGCAAGCCTACTGTCAGGCTTCATGACGCAATCTCCTGATGGTCGGGACTCGTGATTCGCGATCCGGCGCTCGCCAGGGGACGAGCAACGAGCGATGAGTTGTGAGGCCCGAGCGTCCTCACTTTCGCGCAAAACTTCTCGATATCTTCAATAATTTGGTCCACGCCGCCATCGTTCATTTGAATGACAGCGGTCCGTCCCGACCCTAATCCGACTTCCTCAAGCAGCGAGTCTACGGCCTGTGCCCGTTTCTGGGCACGCATGTTCCCTTCAAGATGACGACATTCGTCCTGCTTGCACGTGACAATCACGACGCCGTCGGCGCCGGCCTCGAATGCTTTAACCAGGTACGGTATGTTGACTTTTCCCGAACAGGGCAGGCGGACTTCCTTGAACGAATCCCCTTGCAGTTTCTCGTGGAAACGGACCATCTCGTCCGGGCCAAGGCTGTTGGCACAGTAGAAAACGTACATTTTTGGTGTCTGAGTATCCATTTTACGATTTTCGATTTCCAGTTCCCGACCATAGATCGGCAATTGACAATCTCGTGTTCATTGTTGACTGAGTCTCTTGACGAAATCGAGATAATGCTTGAGAACCCACATTTTCTCCAGGTATTCGGTCCACCCGCATGAAGGTTCGAATTTGCCGCTGGCTTCGCGCGTGGCGTTGTCCGGCTCTACGCGACCCTCCAGCTCGGCCCACAGATCAGCCCATACGTTCAGCGCGTCTTGAACCAAGTTATTGGTTACGTTCTTAAAGTCTTGCAGTTCGCCCACATGCGGCGCCGGCGGCGAAGGAACCTGCCCATCGTCGTGTGTAACGTCTGTCTTTGCTGGCGTTTCGGACATATTGCTTCACCGGACATAAGAGGTGAGCTAAGACTTGCTCGTGGGCAAAACCTTCTTGCACACCAACCTTGCTTTATCGCAACACGGCTTCCTGCCAGACCGTCTGGCTCCAAAACCGCGTTGGTTTTGCGGCAGACTCCATGCGCTGCTGGTTATACCTAACAAGCAGCGTGCCAGATTCCCGAATCTGGAGGTAATATGAATATATCCTATTATAAAGAAAAGAGTTACAGTGATGACAGGTTTTTCCGGGCGAGAAACGGATTGTCCGATGTGGGCCAATTCAGTGCTCAATGGCCTAAATTATAGACCATGCTCGCGTAGTTTTTTCCGAAGCGTCATCCGGCTCATGGACAACCGCTCGGCGGTTTTGCGCTGGCTTTTTGTCTGAGCGAGCGTCGTGCGGATGATGAATTCGTCAACGATGCGGTGGATCGCATCTCTCGCCCGGCCCGGATCACCGATTTCTTCGCAAAACCTCTGAATTATCCGTCGGATTTCGGCTTCAAGACCTGATAAATGTGAGCCTTGTCCAGGCCCTTTGGCGGCCGGCGAGACGATCTCTTCTGGCAGAAAATCCACCGACAAGACCTTGCCGGGACTCATGACGACGCCGCGCTCGATGCAATTCTCGAGCTCGCGCACGTTGCCCGGCCAAGGGTATTCGAGGAGCAGATCGAGGACTTTGGGAGATATCTTGCTGACGCTCTTGTTGTTCTGCCGGTTGTATTTCTCCAAAAAGTAGTCCACCAAACGCGGGATATCGCTTCTGCGTTCCCGTAGCGGCGGTAAGTGAATCGGTATGACGTTCAGCCGATAATAAAGGTCCTCGCGGAACCGGCCTTTGCGAATCTCCTCCTTGAGATTCTTGCTCGTCGCCGCCACGACTCGAACGTTGACTTGTATGGTATGTGTTCCGCCGACCGCCTCGAATTCCTTCTCCTGGAGTACACGTAGCAGCTTGACCTGCAATCGCGGGCTCATCTCGGCGATCTCATCGAGGAACAGGGTCCCGCCGTCGGCCAGCTCGAAACGACCCTTGCGACTCTCGTGCGCACCCGTGAAGGCGCCCTTGACGTGGCCGAAAAGCTCCGATTCCAGCAGCGTCTCAGGAAGAGCACCGCAGTTCACCCGGATGAACGGCCCGGTCGAGCGATCGCTATTGTAGTGCACCACGTTCGCGACAAGCTCTTTTCCGGTACCCGTTTCCCCCGTCAGGAGAATCGTGGCGCGAGATTTGGCAGCCGTGGCGGCTGTCGAGAGCACCCGTTCAATCGCCTGGCTCTGGCCGACGAGGTTCTCCAGACGATAGCGACGCCTAAGTTCCTCCAGCGCATGCTCGTCGCGTACGAGTATTTCCTCTTTCTCCACGTGGATGAGACGGTTGATTTTGAGGACCTGTGAGATGATCGACGCCACGATCTGAAGGAGCCTCAGGTCCTTGTCGAGCATGGACCCGACGGCAAAAGGCCGGTCTATGCTCAACGCCCCCACGACCTCGTCGTCTACTTTGATCGGAACGCAAATGAAGGCAATAGGCTGGGCGGCGTCGATTCTCCGGGTCGCCGTGCGATTGAGGAAACGCGAGTCCTGGTTGACATCCGGTATGATCTCCGGAAAACCGGTTCGCGCCACGTGTCCGGTCACGCCTTCGCCAATGGCGTATTCTCCCTTGGCCCGCTCGGCCGCCGAAAGGCCGTGAGCAGCGGCAATCCTGAGTTTGTTTGCCGTCCTGTCCAAAAGAACGAGCGTCCCACGGACCATTCCAAGCTCGTTAGCCAGAGCCTCCATAGTCTGCTCGAAAAAGGACTGTGGCTCGAGCGCCGTGCCAAGGACGTCGGCCATTCGCGTGAGTAAACCGAGCTCGCGGTCTTCGCGAGATTCAGCCGCTATAACCAGGCCGCCATCGACAACACGAAACCACTGAGGCACGCCGATATCCACGCAACGCCGGTTGACGGCTTTTCTCAGGGTCAGGGTGCGTATGCCGTGGGATACCGCGATCTCCACGACGACCTGCGTGATGTGCCGCAGTTTAGCGAGGAATCGCTCCGAGTGGGCCTGCTTTTCTAGGAGCCAGTAGGCGACGGTATTGATGTCGAATAGTCGCGGGCAGAAGTGCCCGAAGAACCGCAGAACCGTATCCTCATCGCCCCAGAGGTCGAACATTCCGGTCAGGCTGTCGAAGACGTAGCGGGCGTCTGTCGCCACTTCCGCTCCGACCCTTTGCAGTACTTCCTGCAGTTCGTTGGGGTCGGAAGGATTGTTCACATGGACGGGCTGGGAAGAAACGCCTGAATCACCAGGCTTGAAGAAATCGAGAAAGACTTCATCGTTGTTTCCTTTGCCCGAGGAGAAGCAGTCCACAAGCTGGAATCGTCCCGCCGACATCAGACTGCCGTACGTGTTGATGATGGTCTGGGCAGAGCGATTGAAACTGACGTAGACAACGGGTGTGCTCCCGGCCTCGCAGGCTGCGACAAAGCTCGATACGAACCTGTCCACCGGCGCGCCGGAATCGACCTCCCAGATGAGGTTGTCGCCCGCCAGAACGCCGCCGATCAGCCGGTCGATCTCCTCCATTCCCGTTGTTAGTCTGTCTTTAGCCAAGCAACTGCCCTCTACTCGACACTTGATGCGAGAATCCATAATGATCACCCAAAATGCAGGTTTTTGCAAGAGATTTCTACGCCTCATCGTGTTATCATCGTAGGGGCAGGCCTATGTGTCTGCCCTGGGCAACCACACGGGGTTGTCCCTGCAGGTATTCGGTATGAAGGGAGGTCTTGCGATGGTTGAGAAACGAATCGGTATTCGATGCTTCGGTCTGACGACTGTAGCGGTGAGCTTTGTTTTGCTCGGGGCTGTGCTGAGCCGCGCGGACGAGCCTGTGCAATGGTCGCATTTGTCCAGCATGACGGGCCAGATCCCGACCCCGGACGTGGGAAGGCAGGTGGCTACGTTGATTCTTGATATCGACCTGGATGGCGTCAATGACTTCGTCATCGCCAGCTATGAGAAGATTGCCTGGTTCCAACGTACAGGCAATGGCTGGAGGAGATATGTCGTAGAAAACGGCGCCCCGGGCGTGCGGATTGAGGCCGGCGGGGATTTCCATGATATCGACGGCGATGGAGACCTTGATATCCTGGAGGGTGCTCAATCCAAAGTGGGCGAGATCTGGTGGTGGGAGAACCCCTACCCGGACTTTCAGCCGGACAAGCCCTGGAAACGGCATCAGGTTATCGCGGTAGGAGGGACGCATCACGATCAGATATTTGGCGATTTCGACGGGGATGGAAAAGTCGAGCTGGTCTTTTGGTACAACGTGGGCTACCAGTTGTTCCTGGCGGAAATTCCCGCAGACCCAACGAAGGCGTGGCCGGTAACGCAGATTGCTCAGCTCAGTAAGGACAAAGAGCGGCCGGAAGGCTTGGCGAAGATCGACATTAACGGTGACGGCGTACTTGACATCGTCGGCGGGGGCCACTGGTTCGAGCATGTCGAGGGCAAGACGTTCAGAGCCCACGCGATTGACGATGACTATCGCTTCACCCGTTCGGCGGCTGGAGACCTGATCGAAGGTGGATGGCCCGAAGTGCTCATCAGCTCAGGCGACGGCGTGGGGCCGTTGGCGCTTTATGAGCACGCAGGCGGCAAGTGGGCCAAGCACGTGCTGATCGAACACGTGAATCACGGCCACACGCTGCACGTCGGCGATGTCGACGCCGACGGTCACCTGGATATCTACACGGGGGAGATGTACAATCCCGGCGCCGGGGACAAGTGCCGACAGTGGGTGCTCTATGGCGATGGCAAAGGCCACTTCCGGACCCAGTTGATCTCCACCGGTATCGGTTGTCACGAATGCCGCATTGGTGACCTCGACGGCGACGGTGACCTCGACATCCTGCAGAAAGACTTCCAGCACGACCGGCGGGTGGACGTCTGGCTCAACAATGGGACCCGACAGG
>CAYZAH010000161.1:0-7875 GCA_964475805.1 uncultured Pirellulales bacterium
ACGCCGTTGCTGGACATACTCTTGGCGTGCAGTATATCATTGGCTATCGCCGTCCTGATTGTCACCCTGTCGTCGAAAGAGGCGCTTGAATTATCGACGTTTCCTTCGCTTTTGCTGTTTGTAACGTTGTTTCGTTTGTCTCTGAACGTGGCCTCGACCCGATTGATCCTTCTCCAGGGTGACGCCGGTAAGATCATTGAGACCTTTGGCGATTTCGTTGCGGGCGGTAGTTTCGTCGTCGGTGTAGTCATCTTCCTGATCCTCGTCGTCATCCAGTTCATCGTCATTACAAAAGGCGCCGAGAGAATTAGTGAGGTCGCCGCCCGCTTCACACTGGATGCCATGCCCGGCAAGCAAATGGCCATCGACGCCGACCTCAATGCGGGACTTATTACGGAGGTTCAGGCCAACGAGCGCAGAGCGAAGATCGTCAAAGAAAGCGAGTTTTACGGTGCGATGGACGGTGCCAGCAAGTTCATTCGTGGCGATGCCAAGGCAGGACTGATCATCACCGTCGTCAACGTCATCGGTGGCATTGCCATGGGGTACTCTCGCGGCATGAACATCGCCGGGGCCGTGAAAACGTATTCCGTGTTGTCGATTGGTGACGGGCTTGTCAGCCAGATTCCGTCGGTCATTATAGCAGTGAGCTCGGGTTTTTTGGTGACGAAGATATCGTCGCGTCATAGTGTGGGTCAGGATTTATCCAAGCAGTTTCTCAGAACAAGTCAGCCGCTTACGATGGCGTCCTTCATTATTGCAGCCATGGCGCTCGTGCCCGGCCTACCCAAAATTCCTTTTATCCTATTGGGTGTCGGGGCCGGTCTGCTCAGTCGCGTCGTGGCCCAATCCGAGAAAGAAAACCAACAAAAGCGCAGCGCGACGCCGCGACCGAAAGCCGAGAAAGAGCCGGTCGAGGAGTTGTTAGACGTTGACAGGATTTCCGTGCACGTGGGTGTTCGACTCATCGGCATGGTAGACCCGCGAAAAGACAGTGCTATCTTCGATCGTATCAGCGCACTGCGGAGAAAATTCGCCCAGCAGCTTGGTATGATTATTCCTTTAGTGAGACTGCGGGACAACATCAATCTCAATCCCACCGTCTATGAGATCAGAATAGCCGAGCTGCCGATCGCAAAGGGGCGTCTCGAGCCGGATATGTTCCTTGCAATGGATCCGGGCACCGTGCGAACCAAAGTCGAGGGCATCGCAACGACGGAGCCTGTTTACGGCTTGCCGGCTCTGTGGATTACGGAAGCTATCAAAGAGAAGGCGGAACTAAACGGTTATACCGTGATTGATCCCGAGTCGGTTTTCATTACACATTTATCCGAGACCATCCGAAAGCACGCCGACGATTTGTTGTCTCGTGAAGACGTGCAACTTCTCGTTGACAGGCTGCGCAAGAACCAGCCGTCGCTGGTCGGAGAGGTTGTTGGTCCCGATCGTGAAGTGTCTATCGGATTGCTTCAGCGTGTGCTGAAGGTCCTTCTCAAAGACGGCATTCCCATCCGTGAATTGAACGCTATTCTTGAATCACTTGGAGAGCACGCTTCCAAAACAAAGAATACTGCGGTTTTGACTGAGATGGTTCGCAAACGCTTGGCGCGCACCATTACGGAGTTGTACAAGAACGACGATGGTGTGATTACGGCCATCACGTTCGATCCCACGTTGGAGCACCAGATGGCTTCCTCCTTGCGCCAGGAGGGAGACCTCGTGAACCTGGCCTTGCCCACCGACCAGGCAATGGAGGTTAGTCGAAGAGCGACACAGGCTTGGAAAGCAGTGATGGATAAGGGCAACGATAAGGTTATTTTGTTGTGTGATTCGAGGTTGCGCCTACCGCTGGCGGCCATGCTGTCACGAACGGTGTCTATGCTTCCGGTTGTGGCCTACGACGAGATCGTACTGGGAACCGAAGTGCAACCGGTGGAGACAATATCTATTCGGCCGTCAGAATCAAGTCAGGCAAAGGAGGTGGAGCTTGTCACAGCCTCAAAATGATGGACAAAGAGAGAGAATTGATCAGTGATTGTTGACTGTTGAAAGGATTACACAAATATGCCCGATACGCACCTACAAATCGTCATTAGTTAATAACAAGGAACAGTCTATGCCGTTAAACGTTCGTTCGATTGCCATCAAAATCGCTGTGACATGTTTCTTTGTTTTGGGTTTCATCACCCGGATGAGCGGACTTTCATCCACTGTTTGCTGCAAGAGGGCGCTGATCGGCGCTTTGATTGCATATTTCGCGGGCGCATGGGCAACAAAAGGGATCAATGCCATTCTGGTCCGTGCTATGATCGAGAATCAGGTGAATCGGGACCAGTATTCGGTATTTGGAAGCAGTCGTGACTTAAATTACAAGGACGAAAGCAGTGGCCGTAGGAGCTGACAGCACGTGTCAAGACCAGCTTGCCGGGGAGAATCGAGCGCATCTGAGCAGCGCCGCGATCCGCGCATACAGTGACCAGCGAACAGACGATCAACAGGACGTCGAAAACAAGCGGATCGTTGAGAATCTGCACATGGTTCACCGGGTCGCCTCGCAGGTCGTCTCCTATCTGCGTCCTCCGCTGTCATTTGAAGACATGGTTTCGGCGGGGACCGTCGGACTCGTCAGGGCTGCCCGTGACTACGATCCGGCTCGTCAGACGGAGTTCCGGACGTACGCCTATATCAGAATCAAGGGAGCGATTCTCGACGAACTGAGAAGCTGGTCTTTCATCCCTGCAAATTTGAACAAACGGATTCGAGACGCTCAGCAACTCAGCCAGAAGATCATCGCAGAAACGGGGATTGCACCCAGTGACACTGAGTTGGCTGAAAGACTCGGAGTCAGTGTTGACGAGCTTTATGAAACGTTCGAGAATGCTCGATCGAGGCATTTTGCTTCGCTCGACGGTTTCGGGGATGACTCGCCTACGCTCGGACATCTCCTGGCGGCGGATCACACTGTCACGCCCGATGCAAAAATAGAGCGTGCGGAACTTGTAAACAAGCTGGTCGATGCAATACAGAGTTTGAACGGCAGGCAGAGGCAAGTCATTCTGCTTTATTATCAACAGCAGCTCACGATGAAGCAGATCGCCGATGTTTTGGAAGTAACTGAATCGCGTGTCAGTCAATTGCACGCAAGCGCTTTATTCATTTTATCCGTTAAGTTAGGACAATGGAAAGATGACAGACTATGATTCCAATTCGATAGTGCCCGTCCAGGGCTTGCAGACCATCACGGGCCTGAATCCTGTGGTTCAGCGCAAAGAAGGCAAGCACCGCCAGCAACCAAACCAAGAGGAAGATAAACCTGCTGAAGAGAGAGAGGATTCGCCGCAAGCACAAACCAAAGATCAGAACGGTCCGGCCGGCGGAAAGATCGACTATTGTGCCTAACAACCGTTTAGCCGCGACCATACGTCATCCATTTGGGAAGTGAGAGAGTAAATGGCAAAAATCTCTGGAAAGATTCTGAAAAGCGAGGAGGTCGAATTCGACGGCCGATACTATTTTGGTCCGGGATCGACCGAAATCGCCGGGGCGGGGCCGCAACAGAAGAACGTCGCCGTGGCCCCGGCGCAGGTGCGTATCCTGCAAGAACACTCACAGTACACTGTCCTGGAGGTGACTTGTATCTGCGGTCAGAAGATGCACCTGAGGTGTGAATATGCAAGCGCTTAACACCTGATGAAACTCAAACGTCGGATAGTACGCCCGTGGTGTCCGACTAACTGAAATAGATGGAGACAAATACCATGCAGAAGAAAATGAAAACAACTGGGATAGTATTGTTGTTGGTGCCGGCATTCTTACTTACGGGCTGCTCGTCGATGCCACAGCCGGTGCGGCCTGCCGTTGCACCTCACCTAATCGAGATGCAGCAGAATGAGTCCGTTGCCAGAAGATTCCAGGAATCGAATCCGCAAACCCCGTCGCCTGTGGAGTCAGCGATACAGTTATCAGAAAGATACGCCAAGCTCTCGGAAGAGGCGGCTTCCCTGCGGCAGCAAAACAAAGGCATCACGACGAGAAACCAGCAGCTCAACGACCATATTTTCACCCTGGAGGCTCAACTGAAACAAGCCAAGAAGGAATTGACCGAGGCAAACGATCTGCTGATCGAAATGCGCATCGAGTTGAATACCTGGAAGAGCGACGTTCTCGGTTTTCGCAAGGAAATGCGCGAGGCCCAGACGGCCCAGTTGGAAGCGCTGTTCAGAATCCTCAAGCTCCTGGGTGGTCAGGTCACCGCCGATGCGGGGAACGATATATCCCGTCCCAAGGAGGCTTCGGGATCGGCGGTTGGTTCAGCCGTCGCCTCAACCAATCATCCTGATCGGCCTTAGATACTGGAGGTCACAAGTTCTGGTGAATAAAATGAATGGTCCGGAAATGATATCATTATCTTCGTTTTTTTGTGGTTCACTGATCGCGTCCGGAAGCCGGAGCCAAAGGTCAAGGGTCTTGTGTCGAGAGTTGTGGATCATGGTACTTCTCGTAATGGCCCTTCTTATGCCCGGCTGCGACAGCCCTCAGACCCCCGCCGGTGCGCAGAACTTCTATTATCTGAATCCGCACAAAACGCTCTCCACTCTTGGGCGCGTGGCTATCGTTGAGCTGGACAACGAATCGAGTTATGCACAGATATCAACCGACGTTACGGACATGCTTTTCCAGGCCCTCCAAAAGAAACAGGTTTTTGGCTTGAGTATCGTCCGCCGGAATGATCCTTCGTGGCGAAGCCTGCAGTTGGAGGGAGACTCGACGTATGACCTTAACCAGATACTCACGATCCGGGAGACGTTGAAGTGCGATGGGGTGTTGTTTGGAACCGTCACGGAATTTCGGCCCTATCCTCATATGGCCATAGGGCTACGCTTGAAGCTTTTGGACCTTAAGGATGGACAGCTTGTGTGGGCACTTGAACAGGTTTGGGATGGTGCCGATAAAACCACTGAAACACGTGCTAAGAGCTATTTCAAATCCGAGAAAGCGATGGGTTACGCGCCTTCGCCTGAATCCCTGCTGACCGTCAGTCCGCTTGAGTTTGTAAAGTTCGTCAGCTATGAAGTGGCTCAAACGCTATAGGACTTGAATGAGTCGGTGTCCCGTACAGAGGAACCAAAATCTGAAACGAACATTTGGAAAAATGCTAAAGTTTTAATTAGAATACACGAGAATAATGACGGATCGGAAACTCCGAGAGACACGGTAAGACGATGATAAAACCAATTGATACAAATCAGTTGCCGCTTGAGCCGGGTTCTTCGGGCGGGCTACAAGCGAACGACCTCGGGGCCGCCGGGGTTCGTCCGGATAATGGCGTGGACGTCTCCGTGCACGTCGACTATGCCTCCCTCATCGAAAAGGCGATGCAGCAGTCCCAAACGGATGCTCAAATTGTTCAACGGGCAAAGGATATGCTTTTGTCCGGCCAGCTCGAAAGTCCGCGGACTATCCGAGAAGCTGCCGAAAACATAGTGAAATTCGGGATATGAACCGCCTGGAACGGATCCCCACGTCGAAGCAAAACGTAGGGTCGGCAGTCCGTTTTTGGTGTCCACCGTCCGTCCCGACAGCATCCCACTCTCCGACAGTCTCCTAACCGAATATCTTCTTTCCCACAGGCATTCTGTTAACTGAATGCGTCTTATCATATCATCAGTTCCATTAACTTGCATCCAACCGGTTGCCCAACCGGCGTCTATGGTTTACAATTAGTGAGATTACTGAACCAGTGGCCCGAAGAATAGGAGCAATGCATATGAGGTCGAAAGGGAGATTTCAATTGTCTACGCGAACTAAGCCGGCAAGGTATGTAAGTGAATTGTGCACGCGCTGTGCTCTGGTGTTGATCTTGTGCGCGACAGTTTTGTCGCACGGCCCATCCCGTGCTGAAGAAGCTTCAGGATCAAAGATTTACCTGGATTCTTCGAAGCCTATCCAGGTGCGCGTCGAGGATTTGTTGCGCCGCATGACGCTTGAAGAAAAGATTGGGCAGATGAACATGCCCTGCGCCTACCTGAGAGTCTTCGGCAGAAATCACGAGGAAGGTCTTGAGGTTGCAAAGAGGTTTACACAGGGAACGCTGCAGGAAGGTATGGGACCCGGTGGAGGCTTCTTCACGCTGGCTAACACCATTCTCGTCCAGGGAACGGAACAACAGGTGAACGTCTTCAACAGTCTCCAGGAAATTGCGACCCGAGAGACGCGCCTCAAAATTCCCCTTTTGCAGACTGAAGAGGGAACGCATGGATTGATGTGCTCCGACGCAACCATCTTTCCCGAAGGCTTGGCTATTGGAAGTATGTGGAACCCTGACGTGGTCGAGCAGATATATACAATCGCGGCAAAGGAAGCCCGGGCCGTCGGGATTCACGAACTTTTCACACTTGTGATCGAGCCGATACGCGACCCCCGCCTCGGAAGGAATCAGGAGGCTTTCGGTGAGGATCCCTATCTGATTTCTTGTATCGCTCGGGCGATTGTGAAAGGTATTCAGGGCGACGGCGTATCTGGGCCGGACAAATGCGTGGCTGGATTTTGTCATTACCCCGGACAAAGCCAACCCGTGAGCGGGCTCGAACGAGGCGCGATGGAGATTTCAGAACGGACTTTGCGCAGTGTCTTTTTGCCTTCGTGGGAGACGGCTATCAAAGAAGGGGGGGCGTTAGGCGTCATGGCCACCTATCCGGCTATCGACGGCATTGCGACGCACGCTTCTTCACATCTTCTGACGGATATTCTTCGACACGAATTCGGCTTTGAAGGGCTGGTTCTTTGTGAAGGGGGTGGTTTGAGCACACTGATATACGAGGGTTTCGCCAAGGGGCAGAAGGAGGCGGGGATTCAGGCGCTGGAAGACGGTGTTGACGTGGGGATCTCCTACGAGGAGGCCTATCAGAAGCCACTTGTGGAAAGCGTTCGGGAAGGGCTGGTTTCCGAAGACCTTGTCGATCGCGCGGTCAGGCGAATTCTCAGGCAGAAATTCCGGCTGGGCCTATTTGAGCGACCTTTCGTGGACGTCAAGCGGGCCAAGACCATTGTTCATAGGAAAGAGCACCAGGATGTGGCGTATCAAGCAGCAAAGGAAGGTATCGTATTATTAAAGAATGAGAACCAGTTGTTGCCCTTGAGCAAGAACATTGGGTCGATTGCGGTCATCGGTCCCAACGCCGATCAGGAGAAGAATCAGCTCGGTGACTACACCTCGATCAACGTGACGCAGCACATTATCACCATCCTCGAAGGCATCAAATCGAAAGTCGGTGCCAGTGCGACCGTCCGCCATGTTCGAGGCTGTAACGTCGTGGGTGAGGATTTGAACGAGATTAAGCAGGCGGCGGAAGCGGCGAGCCAGTCCGACGTGGCCATCGTCGTTGTGGGTGAAAATGAATGGCGCACGCCGGGCAAGAAGGGGACCGTCGGCGAAGGCTATGACGCCGCGACGCTGGAATTGACCGGTATGCAACAGGACCTGGTCAAAGCAGTCTATGGTACGGGAACACCGACGGTGGTGATTCTCGTGAATGGACGACCCTTGGCGACGCGTTGGGTCGCCGCACACGTACCCGCGATCATCGAAGCGTGGTGCCCCGGAGAGAAGGGGGGCGCCGCCGTGGCCGACATACTGTTCGGCGACTACAACCCGAGCGGACGCCTTTCCATCACCATTCCAAGGCACGTGGGACAACTGCCCGTCTACTACAATTATCCCCCGTCCA
Source organism: uncultured Pirellulales bacterium (assembly GCA_964475805.1). GTDB lineage: Bacteria > Planctomycetota > Phycisphaerae > Sedimentisphaerales > Anaerobacaceae > JAFGTG01. Next base: position 7,728 of record CAYZAH010000161.1, read on the forward strand.
AGAAATACTGGCTCGAGCATGCCTGGGGGAAGGCTTACGTCGATATGGATCCCACGCCGCTGTACGCCTTCGGCCACGGACTAAGTTACACGACCTTCACGTACAGCGACCTGGAAATCACGCCGAAGGAGACCGGCCCTGGCGGCGA
>CAYZAH010000162.1:0-7860 GCA_964475805.1 uncultured Pirellulales bacterium
CAATGGCCCATAGACGTCCTCTGGCAGAGGCCCCACCGTATCGCGGCAGCCAAGCTCGACGCCAAGGGACTCGCCGAGAACCTCGTAGCCGACGGTTTGGGTCTTATCCGTGACGTTCAAACGACGTATTGGCAACTCTGGTCGGCCCGCCAGCGTCTTCGTCTCGCCGAGGAAAACGATCAGATCCAGGCTCAGATAGCCGAGATCGCCCGGGGACGTCTGAACGCCGGTGATATCAGCGCATCAGAAGCCCAGCGGGTCTTCCTGGATTCGCTGAAAGCCACCGACGCTCTCAGGCGTTCCTCGAACGAGGCCAAGCTGTTGGAGCAACAACTCAACAGCCTGCTCGGAGCGGCCTCAGAGAACCTGACATTGGATCTCGCTGGCGGCGAGGGCACGCCGAAATCAGTCGGACCGGAAGAAGAGCTGCTCAAAACGGCTTTCGCCGCTCGGCCGGACTTGCGGGCGGCGGAGCTTGCGATCGAGGCGGCTGGTAAACGCTTAGGCTGGGAGCGGTCCAAAGTCTACAATCTCATCGCCGTCATCGACGCCAAGGATGAGGGCTCGCATACTCTGTGGGTTGGGCCGGGCCTGTCTGCTGAAATCCCTGTTCTCAATCAGAACAACGGAAGTATCGCACGGGCCAAGGCAGAGTTGGAGCAGGCAACGCGACAATACGAGGCGGTTCGTCAGGAGATTGTTCTTCAGGTCCAGCAAGCTCGCTCTCGGTACGCTTCGGCTCGCGAGACATTCGATCTGTGGACAGGGGAGATTATTCCTTCGCTACAACAGAAGGTAGAACAGACCCAAAAATCGTGTGAGGCCGGTGACGTGCTGCGTACTTCGGTGCTTGAAGCCAGGCGAGAGCTTGTCCAGGCGAAAATGCATCAAACGGAATTGGCCGCCAATTTGCGTCGCAGTGCAGCGGAACTCAATTATTGCATCGGGAGATCGGAAAGCTGAGCTATGAGTAAATGGGGAACATTCGTGGGGCTGGTCCTTCTTCTGGCGGGCGCGTTGGGAGTCTACTATCTCTTTCAGGGAAATCAAGGCGAGACTCCCGAGGGACCGGCCGATGAGATAACCACTGAAGTGAACGTGCACGTGGGCAAGATTTCTCGTGCATCGCTGCGCGGCTACGTCACGGCTTATGGGAGAGTCGCGCTTGCGGTGGGCAGCAACGATAGCCCGCCCGCAAGTATAGGTATTACAGCACCGACGGCCGGGATCATCAGCGAGATCAAATGCGCCGAAGGCCAGCAGGTTCGTCAGGCCGATACGCTGTTTCGCCTGGATAGCCGGATTGCCGAGGTAGCTGCGAAGAACGCCGAGCAAGCCGTCAAGTTCGCACAACAAAACCTGACGAGACAGAAACAATTGATCCAAAGTGAGGGGACATCACAGAAACTATTACAGCAAGCCGAGCATGAACTCGCAATGGCGGAAGATCAACAGGCACGGGCGATGACTGAGCTGTCCCTACTCCAGGTCAAGGCACCGATCTCGGGCACTATCGTTCAAGTTCTGGCTCGGCCGGGTCAGGCCGTCGATATGACGACTACTCTGGCGGAATTGATCGATCCTAACCGGCTGATCATCGAATCCCGGGTTCCTAACGCCGAGGTCTCGCTCCTGAAGCCCGGCCAGAAGGCCGAAGTCGAGACCGATACTAAGACGAACACGGAAATAGTCCAAACGACCGGTGAGCTGACTTTCATTGATCCAGCGGTTGCACCCGGCAGCGATACTGTTTTGGTGCGGGCATCGACGCCGAGCGAAATGGGACTGAGGCCCGGTCAGTTCGTTAAGGTGCGCTTTGTCTACGTCGAGAAGAACGATTGCCTCGTTGTGCCCGAAGAGAGTCTCGTGACAACCACAGACGGACGAACGGTGATCGCCGTTGTCGAAGGCAACAAGGCCGTCCAGAAAGCCGTTCAGACGGGGTTGCGCGAGAAAGGTTTAGTACAGATCCAAGGACAGGGTATCTCCGAAGGGATGCAGATCGTGACGGAGGGTGCCTACGGCCTGCCTCCTGAAACCAAGATCAGAATCATCACCGAATAAGAAGAGAGGATACGCGTTTGTCAGACAGCCACCAGATTTCGCAAGGAGACCATTTGGAAACTCGCGGTCTGGCATTAGGGCGATTCACAAGCCATCATGCCACGGCCATTGCTTTTGTCGTATTCGCGCTGTGCCTGGGCGGCATCTATTCTGCAACGAAGATTTCCTCCTCGGTCTTCCCGCAAACCAACTTCCCCCGCGTCGTGATTCTGGTGGACAACGGCGTCATGCCGGGCGACGAGATGATGGCGACCATCACCCGGCCCATCGAAGAAGCGATGAAAGACATTCCGGGCGTTGTAACGATCCGTGACGCCACGGGCCGAGGCTCTGCGGAGATCAGCGTCTTTTTCAACTGGCAGGTGGACATGATCCAGTCGGAGCTGTACGTGCTGAGCCGCCTGTCCCAGATTCGCAGTACTTTGCCGGCGACGGCGACGACAAATGTCTTCCGCCTGACTTTTTCGGCATTCCCGATATTGGGAGTCAGCCTGACCAGCGCGACGCGTGACATAACACATCTTTGGGAAATCGCCCGCTATACGTTGAAGCCACAATTCCTTCGGATTCCCGGCGTCGGTCGCGTGGATCTCGTCGGCGGACGCAGGCCGGAGTATCACGTGATCGTGGATCCGCTGCGTTTGCAGGCCGCGGGGCTGAGCCTTTCGGATGTGACCGAGGCGCTGATCAAAAAGAACCTCGTCGCCCCGGCCGGCATGCACGAGGAAAACCATACGCTCTACCTCACTGTGGTCGATGGCCGGGTGCACGGCATCAAGGATATCGAGAACTTCGTCGTAACGGTGGACAAGGCCCACCCGATTCAGATTAGAGATTTCGCCCGCGTCGAGCGTGGGCCCGAGCCGGTTTTCAACGTCGTCACGGCCGATGGAAAAGATGCGGTGCTGTTGAACATTCGCAGCCAGCCGGACGGAAGCACGCTCGAAATCGCCCGCACGTTGAAAGCCCAGCTGAAAAAGCTACGGACGGAGTTGCCTCCCGACCTCAAACTGGCCTTCTTTTACGACCAGTCGTTGATCGTACGCGAATCGGTCAAAAGCGTGTGGGAGGCGATCATCTTCGGGCTGTTCCTGTCCGTGATCGTGCTGTATCTGTTCCTCAAGGACTGGGGGATGACCTTCGTGGCGACACTGGTGATCCCCGCGACGGTTCTGATTACACTGGTCGCGCTCAAGGCGATGGGATTGAGCTTCAACCTGATGACTCTGGGGGGTATCGCGGCCGCCATAGGGGTCATTATCGACGACGCCATTGTGGTTGTCGAGGCAATCTATGCGAAGATCGTCAGCGGCGTGCCGCGGTTTCAAGCCGTGCGAGAGGCGGTTGCGGAAATCTTCAGGCCGATTCTCGCATCGACCTTCACACCGGTTGTCGTCTTTATCCCGCTGGCTTTTCTGGACGGCATCGTGGGCGTTTTCTTTCGGGCCTTGGCGATCACGATGGTGATCTCGCTGCTTCTTTCTCTGGTTTTGGCGCTGACCTTCACACCTTCGATGGCGGCGTGGTTCATGGGCGGATTGTATAGGAAGGGAGGAAAGCCGATCGATGCGCAAGGCGGCATGGTCTTGCGATGGTTCATCGGGATTTATGAGCGTACCCTTCGAGCCGCGCTGAGACATCGCTGGATCACAATCGGCCTGTGCGTGCTGGTACTTCTCGGAGGCGTGGCTATCTACGGCCGTCTGCAGAGTGAGTTTCTGCCGCCCATGGACGAGGGAGGCTTTGTCATCGACTACGTCGCCCGGCCGGGAACAAGCCTGGCGGAGACCGACCGCCAACTCAAGCAGGCCGAGCAAATCCTGCGCACCATCCCTGAGCTTGAGAGCTATTCAAGGCGCACCGGCGCCCGGCTGGCGCTGGCCATTGCAGAGCCTCACACCGGGGACTTCCTGGTCAAGCTCAAGCCCGACCGCAAGCGAACAACCGACGAGGTGATCTCCGAGCTTCGGCACAAGTTCAACGCGGCTGTGCCCGGTCTTCAATGGGAGTTTCCCGGCATCCTTTCCGACCTGATCGGTGATCTGATGTGGGCGCCTGAGCCTATCGAGGTGAAGCTGTTCTCGACAGACACCAAGTTTCTCAAGACAAAGGCGCCGCAGATCGAAGAGGAAATACAAAAGGTCAAGGGGGTCGTCGATACGTTTGATGGTTTGGTGATTACGGGTCCGTCTCTGAGTCTTCGGCTTCGCAGCCTGGATGCGCAGCGGTTCGGTCTGACGACCGACGACGTGGCGGCAGCCGTCCAGACGGCCATGCTCGGCCAGACCGCATCATCCGTCTTACAGGGCGACCGGCTGATTGATATCCGGGTTCTCGTGGACCCGTCCAATGTGGACCGAATCGCCAGCCTGCGAAACCTGCCCCTGCGCTGCCCGAACGGGGCTCTCGTCAAGCTCTCGCAAGTGGTGGATATTGTGGAGGAGCCGGGCCAGCTCGAGCTCCGTCGAGAGGACTTGCGCCAAGACGTTGCCATCACGGGCCGGCTTGAAGGCCGCGACCTTGGCAGTACGATGGCGGAAATCCGCCGGCTGCTGAGTCAGGACAAATCGATACCTAAAGGCGCGATTGAATTCGGCGGTCTGTACCAGCAGCAGCAGGAATCGTTCCGACATCTGCTCGTTGTTCTCGCGATGGCGATCTTCTTAGTCTTCACGGTCTTGCTGATGGAATTTCGATCTTTTCCGGGACCCGTGTCGATTGTGTTTGGCGCCGTCCTGGCGATGTTCGGCGCCGTCATGGCTCTGTATATGAGCGGTACGTCGCTGAACGTCGTGTCGCTCCTGGGGGCGATCATCGGCGTGGGCATCGTCGCGAAGAACGGGATTCTCATGCTCGACTTTGCCGGACTGTTGCACACCTCGGGCATCGGCTTTGAAGAGGCCCTGGTTCGGGCGGGACGCCGCCGCCTGCGGCCGGTTCTGATGACCTCCGGAACAACGGCCCTGGGCATGTTGCCGTTAGCCTACGGAATCGGCTCGGGCGCCGACATGCTCAGACCATTGGCCATCGCCGTCATCGGAGCGGTCTGTATCTCCGTATTGCTTTCTCTGGTGGCCACGCCGACGCTATATAGCATTCTCGCCAGCCGCGCCGCCCGGAGGAAGTTGACGATGGACGAAGGACGCTGATTTTCATCCGTCGCGGAAAACCGCTACTTCTCAAAGACCAGCTCGCCGAACTTCCGGAACTCGTGGAAACTGGATCCGACTCGGCTCCAGTCCCAGCTTGTGCTCACCCCGTCATCGTAGTCGACACGGTAGAAATTGGCTCGCCATCGCATTCCCGGCTTCGGAGGAACATTGTGCAAGGGCTTGAGCAGGTCGTAGGGCACGAACACTTCCGCTTTCCAACCGGTTATGCTGGCCCCCGACCGCTTGGGGCCGCCCTGGACCGTGGTTGCCTTCTGCGTCTTCCGCGGGCCTTCATAATGCCAGGGCCGCCAGCCGAGAAACTGACCATCGAGATTTGGGATGAGAATAGGCAGCTCGAAACCTAAGGGCGAAATCTCGTACTCGAAGTAAATCGGATAAGACTCGTCCGGCCAGAGAAAGAACTCGAATACGTCCTCGTTCCATAGGTCGAGAAAGTCCTCATTCATCGTAGCGGTAATGGTGCGATCCTCAGCATCCATGAGCACGTACAGTCCGGTTTGGGAGTAGAGCATCTTGATGCGCGTCTTGTACGGGTGCCCTTTGGCCGAACGCAGATTAAGAGGTTCCCAGGCAGCCTTCTCCCAGGCGGAGGCGTCGCCCTTGCCGTTTACGGTGAAATCCTCCGTTCTCGGAACGCGCAGCACCTTCCGCAGAGCCTCTTCTCGGGCCGCCTTCTGCCCAAACACCCCACGGGGCCATATCCACAGAACGCACCCGGCCATCACGACCAGAACCAAACCTACCAGTATTTGTGCCTTCATGATGATTTCTCCTTTTTCGCTTCATGATCAAAACCATACACAGTTTCTATGTACTTTGTGCAGAGATCGCATCCACGACATCTTAGAGTATTTGCTGAAGATCCGCACCAACAATCCCCACAGTGAGCGGATCATACTCCGGAACAGTACCGCTTTTCAACTATTCACACTCCCAGCAAGTACCTCATCATGAGGCGGACGTCTTTGAGTGAAGCCCACCCCTATTGCCGCTTGTTCCCGGATTGACACAAAGTACGGAAAAAAACACAAAAATAAGAATTACGGCTATCTGCTTGACAACCTGAACGAAAGGTTATATAGATTTTCAGATTCCTTAGTGTTAACATAGTTGATTCGTGTGTTGGAGTTCGTTTTGTTCATTATGTCAGTGTAAGGAGACCATGCGTTATGGCAAAGAAGACAGCGGTAAAAACATCTGCAAAGCCAATGACCAAGAGTGAGATTATTTCGGGCATCGCTGACACGGCGGGTCTGGCAAAAAAGGACGTCAGCTCGGTGTTCGAGGCAATGGCTGCTCAGATCAAAAAGAGTCTCGGCCGGAGCGGCCCGGGTACGTATACCGTGCCCGGCTTGATGAAGTTGATGGTACTGCGAAAACCTGCCACCAAAGCTCGCAAGGGCATTAATCCCTTCACCGGCGAGGAAACCATGTTCAAGGCCAAACCGGCGCGGAACGTGGTGAAGATTCGACCGTTGAAGAATCTCAAAGACATGGTCTGATCCCGAAAAGGGTTCTGCAATGGCCGGTAGGTGGCGTTCTGTTTGCTGAAGAACAGATACGGTCTTGGGCGCCTGGGTGGATTGACGAAATCTCGCCGTCCCTGGGCGCTCCCCCCTGCTGGGATCAGTACATTGCCTTCCATGAAGTAGAGTTTACGGCGTCTGATCGAATTGATCGTCACTGATCACGTGCAGATGAACTCTCTCATCGAGAACAAGGGGAGAGAAGATTTCTGATGCTCGTTCTTCCATAGACCCTGGGTTTGTGGCCAGAAGCACGAGTCTGAATCGGTTGAATCCGCAAGCGTCCCGCTTATTGGTGCCCAGCCGGACCAGTTGTGAAATCTTGTCTGGAAATGTGTCTTGATGTTCGCGCACGCGAACGACGTAGATTAGCAATCGGTTGCCGACATTGATCTCATAGTCGAGCACGGGGCCGTTGCGCGTTTTGACAGCGGCCTCACATTCAATGTGTTCAAAGACTTCATCAGGACACGTACAGTGGAGTGTGTTCCGGACAAATCTTTTTATCAAATCCTCATCCACGATTTCTACCGAAGCCGAAGTCGTCCGATCGGTTCGCTGGTTCGCTATTGCTCAAGACGGCACGGACACGACGGTCATACACGAGTGTGCATAACAGTCTCCAACCACATCTGAGCCATCAACCAGGCTCCAGCCATCGTCGGGTGGACCCCATCAGCGGCCCAGTGAGAAGGCGGAGCTTGCTTGGACGCTTTGTCAAACATAGCTTGATAAGGGACGAATAATGCGTTGAACTCCGTGGACATTTTCTTAGCGACGTCCCTGTATCGGTCGAACTCAGGGAACCACTTGTCGTTGATTGCTCCGCAGCGAAGGACAAAAGGCTCGCAAATGACCAGTTTCAGACCGGGCAACTCCCGCCGTGTCCTCGCGAGCAAAGCCCGGTAGTCTTGTTCGTACTTTGCTACCGTGCCATTATAATTGCCGTTCAGAGTGTGCCATATATCGTTCACGCCGATCAAGATACTCAGCACGTTCGGGTGAAGCTGGAGACAATCCTTGTCCCAGCGGTCCGCCAACTGAAACACCTTGTTGCCGCTGATTCCGCGGTTGTAAATCTTCAGGCCATCAGCCGG
>CAYZAH010000163.1:0-7773 GCA_964475805.1 uncultured Pirellulales bacterium
TCACCTGCTCTGGAGGATATTTTAGCCATTTTCCTGGCACGGAACAAAGAGAATCAAAAAAGAATGCAGAATACAGGAGACAGGACACAAGAGGCAGGAGGTGGCAGTTCGAATAATGAATATCGAATCCGTCACAAAGATCGCCGGACAAGTGTCGAAGTCAAAAAATCCGCGTAACTTGTGCTACAGGTATCAGCGTTTATCTGCGGTTAATTTTAGACTGGATTACGGGATGCACCGGATTATCTATCTTGTCAATCTTGTTATCCCGTCAAAAAATACAGACAACCGTGTTAATCGGTGTTAATCCGTGTCAAGGTGATTTAGACGGGATTTGCAGGGGGAAGGCTCTTTTAGTGTTCAGAAGTTTACGCCGACACTCTCTGAATCATAACCGCAGGACTAAACGCAGCCCTTTCTCAACTTGATCGATTACGCCCGGCGAAAGTATACCCAGCTTCTCCGTCAAGCAGCTTTTGTCGATGGTCACAACCTGAGATACATTGAGAACCGAGTCTTTTGGCAAGCCTGCCAGCTTTTGGGGTAGGAACACGTTGCCTGGGGCCTCGGCAAGTCTGATATTCGAGGTGATGACAACGGCAATCACCGTCGCTATCCGGCTGCGGTTAAAATCGTCGGATTGAACTACCAGCACCGGCCTGCGATAGCCTGGCTCCGATCCCACAGGGTTGCGCAGACTTGCCCACCAGATTTCTCCCCGGCGTATTACCACTTTTCCTCCCCTATCGAGGCGATCTGAATCGCCACCATTTCCGGGTCCATCGTTGACTGCTCTTTCGCATAAACCTCATCAAGCCTTTTAGTGACGTCTCCATTCTGATAGGTTGCAACGTAGGCAGTAAGAGCAGCGACATAAAATTCACTCACCGACATCCCGAGCGCTGCGGCTAACCGCTCGGCCGCCTCATAAATCGGGTTTGGAACTGAGATTTCCGTTTTCATATTGCCTTCCTCTGTCAGCATATTATCCACGCATTTTCAACGGCGTATATTGTACCATAAGGGTGAAGATCAGGCAATGAGTTAGCGGAAAGCTGAAGTTGTTAGGTATATTTTCTGAGGACTCACGGGACTTGGGAATCCATTCTTGAGGTGATTCCTGGGTCAGAAATGGTCGAGGGCGACAAATATTGCATGTTTCCTGAGTAGTGAATGTTAAAGATCCAACCCCCGACTTGTCGATCTCGGACTTGCCCACAAGGAAACAGCCTAAACCGAATAGTGAATATCTGAGATGAGAGCCCAAATGTACATTCCTGGTTGTGTTCTTCAGAGGTTACGCTATCTGAAGACTCGGTCTTTCTCAATGCAACTTCTTCCCGCCTTTCGATTGAATGTGCACCTATTGGCCGAGAACGGCAAGTTTGTTTTCCTTCTTAAGCGGACCGGTTTTGCGGTGGGTACGGGCGGCGTAGGGTGGGCAAAGGCCGTTTTTGCCCACGCGGGTTCGGTTGGCGTGCGGCACAGTGTAATCGCAACCGCGTGTGCAATCCCGATGTGCGTCGCGATTGCACACCCTACGCAATGACATGAGACATGTTTCCACATAAATGTATAATTGGATTAAATAATCTACAATATTGTAGAACCTCGATTCACTTCGGTTGGCTCTCCGGTATTTTCTTAAGCCTTTGTCTGCAACCAAGTTATGTTGAATTACGATATTCTGTTTATGGGCTGGTATGGGAATTGCTCATATGTATGGCGATGTAGCTATATCTTCTCTGAGCAGTATTAAGGTTCTTTACGAGTGCGGGGCCGGTCAGAGCCCTTGTCGGTCAGTTGGAGACAAAGATGATGGTGGACAGAAGTAAATCAAAAGTGAGTCTGCGCGCGATAGGTGTGGCGGGCGTTTTGCTGGCCGTGCTGTTTTGTGGCAGCGCGTCGGCTAGTGAAAAGAGTATTGACGTCGAGCAGTTGAAGCAGAGCCTGGACACGGTCTGGGTTCTCATCGCGGCGTTTTTGGTGTTCTTCATGCAGGCGGGTTTTGGGATGGTGGAGGCCGGTTTTATCCGGGCCAAGAATACATGCAACATCCTCACGAAGAACTTTCTCGATTTCTGCATGGCGTCGTTAGGTTTCTTCGTTGTCGGCTACGCCTTCATGTTCGGCAGCGGCAACGGGTTCATTGGGACGGACGGATTCTTCCTGGCCGGCCTGGGCGACAAGACCGCCAACGGCCTTCCGGTGTATGCGTTCTGGCTGTTTCAGGCGGCGTTCTGCGGGGCGGCCGCGACGATTGTTGCCGGCGGTATGGCAGAGAGGATGAAATTCCCCGCGTATCTGATATACTCGTTTCTCATCTCTGCCCTGATCTATCCTATCATAGGTCACTGGGCGTGGGGCGGAGGCTGGTTGTCGAATAGAGGGTTCTTTGATTTTGCGGGTTCGACCGTCGTTCACACGACCGGTGGAATGGCGGCCCTGATCGGCACCATTATCCTCAGACCCCGTGAAGGAAAATACGCTCCGGACGGGCGGGCCAATGCTATCGCCGGGCATAATATTCCGTTGGCCTCGCTGGGCGTGTTCATTCTGTGGTTCGGCTGGTTCGGATTTAACCCGGGCTCGACGCTCGGTGTGCACGACGGAGGTTTCGCCATCGGCAGGGTCGCCATCAATACGAATCTTGCGGCGGCCTTTGGCGGAATCTTCGCGATGATCATGGTGTGGCTGCGATACGGAAAACCCGATCTGTCGATGGCGATGAACGGAGCGCTGGCCGGGCTGGTTGGCATTACGGCTCCCTGTGCGTGCGTCGAGCCGTGGGCGGCATGTGTCATCGGGGCTGCGGCGGGCGTCATTGTTGTCCTGGGCGTTGGGCTGCTCGACAAGCTGCACATTGACGATCCCGTCGGCGCCGTGCCCGTTCACGGAATGTGCGGAATCTGGGGAACATTGTCGGTCGGCATCTTCGGCCAGGCCGCTCTGGGTACGGCTAGTGACGGCTTGCTCTACGGCGGGGGCTTCAAACAGCTCGGAGTCCAGATCATGGGATCGCTTGCGACCGTACTGTTCGTCCTTGTGGGGATGGGCATCGTGTTCAAGCTGATCGATGTGACGATAGGTTTGAGAGTTAGCAGAGATGAGGAGCTGCGCGGTTTGGATATCGGTGAGCACGGTATGGAAGCATACGCCGGATTCCAGGTGTTTACGACCACATAAGCCCGCATTCACCGTTTCGGAGATAAGAAAATGAAACTGATCATAGCCTATATTCAGCCGCATAAGCTGCAAGACGTTAAGAAATCCCTTTACGACAAAGAAGTCTTCAAGATGTCGGTCACGAACGCCTTGGGCTGCGGCGCCCAGAAGGGTTATCACGAGAGCTATCGCGGCGTCGATTTCGAGGTCAACTTGCTCAAGAAAGTCCGGATCGAAATAGCGGTGAATGAGGACTTCGTGGAAAAGACGGTCAACGCGATTATCGATGGAGCGCGAACCGGGCAGATCGGCGACGGCAAGATATTCGTGATGGATCTACCCGAATGTATTCGTATTCGCACGGGCGAGAAGGGCAACGAAGCGATAGGATAGCAATATGTTTTTGGCAGCCGGACAGTGTTGCGGGCAACCTCGCGCCAAGCGCAGCCGAGGGAATGCCCGCGACACTGGATAGGCCGCCATCTTTCTTGTGCCCACCTGTTGGGCATTAGCCGGCGAGCCTCGTCCTAAGTGGCGGGGCTCGTCTCTATAAGTCTACCAGCTACTTACAAAATTGTCTCGAAATATTTGTCGAATCTACACAAATGTAGATATTTCCCCTTTTTGTCCAATCACGCTTTTCTCCATAAGTGCTTTTCCGTGAGCATATTATGGTCATTTTCGGTCACTTCCACGGATTTGGCATAGCTATTGCTTCGCGTAGATTCATTAAAGATCGTTGGGGCATTGCCCACAGGTCAAGCAAAAGAAAGATGGGATGGAAAATGACAGGAACAGCGAGAAAGGGGAGTCTATCCCCTAAGAGGCTGATTGCAGCCGCAGTCGTGTTCTGGGCGTTGGGTTTGTGCACGAACGCCCACGCGGCCGGCCCCGGACCCACTGTCGATTCGGGTGATACGACGTGGATCCTGGTGAGCGCCGCATTGGTTATGCTGATGACGCCCGGTCTGGCGTTCTTCTATGGTGGACTCGTTCGCCGGAAGAATATGCTGTCGGTGCTCATGCAGTGCTTGATGATACTGTGTATCGTGAGCCTGCAATGGGTGCTGCTTGGCTACAGCTTGTCGTTCGGGCCGGACAAGGGGTCGATCATCGGCGGGTTGGAATGGCTCGGGCTAAGAGGCGTTGGGATGGAGCCGAACGCCGACTACGCCTCGACCATTCCGCACCAGGTGTTCATGATGTTCCAGATGATGTTTGCCGTTATCACCCCGGCACTGATCATCGGGGCATTTGCCGAACGGATGAAGTTCTCTTCGTTCTGCGTCTTTACGTTGTTGTGGGCCACGATTGTTTACGACCCGGTGGCACACTGGATATGGGGTGCAGGAGGTTTCCTGAAGACCGCCGGAGCGATGGATTTTGCGGGCGGAGCCGTGGTTCATATCAACGCCGGGATGACCTCTCTGGCCGCGGCGCTTGTGCTGGGAAAACGCCAGGGTTATCCGGAAAGCGTTTCCCCGCCGCACAATTTGCCGTTTGCCGTCTTGGGCGCAGGGCTTCTGTGGTTCGGTTGGTTCGGTTTCAACGCGGGCAGCGCTCTGAAGGCGGGCGCCTTGGCGGGCAGTGCGTTTACCGCCACGCATATCGCCGGCGCGACGGCCGGCACGGTCTGGTCGCTTCTTGACTGGCTGAAGTTCAAGAAACCGACGACGTTGGGCATGATAACGGGAGCCATCGCTGGTTTAGCGGCGGTCACCCCGGCTTCCGGGTTCGTCACCCCGGCCGGAGCCATCTGCATCGGCGTAGGCGCCGGTGTCCTTCCGTGGCTGGTTGTGACGTATTTGAAAACGAGGTTCAACTACGACGACACGCTGGATGCGTTCGGCGTGCATGGGGTCGGAGGTATCTGGGGAGTTATTGCAACGGGTATATGGGCCACGAAAGCCGTCAATCCCGATGGAGCCAATGGATTATTGCATGGCAATCCGATGCAATTGTGGATACAAATTAAGATGGTACTTATCGTCGTTGCGTTCTCCTTCATCGTCGGTGGGGTTCTTCTCAAGGTCGTCGACGTCGTCATGAAGCTTAGAGTTACCGAGCACGAGGAGCGTATTGGTCTTGACCTGACGCAGCATCGAGAAGGCGCGTATACGTTAGTGAGTTAGCGTGGAAAGGATGCGATCCTTATGAAGTATATAATCGCTGTCATTCAGCCTGACCGTCTCGATGACGTGCTTAAGAGACTGACGGAAAAGGAGATACACCTGGTAACGGTCTCAAGCGTCATTGGCCGAGGCCGACAGCAGGGCGTGGCGGAAGTCTACAGAAGCCACAAGGAGCCTGGAAACCTTTTGAAAAAGACAAAACTGGAGATCGCGGTAAATGACGAATACGTGGAAGCGACCATCGATGCGATCACGGGCGGCGCCCGGTCCGGCCACATCGGCGATGGTAAGATCTTTATCATGGACTTGTCCGAATGCATCCGGATTCGCACGGGCGAGACAGGCAATACTGCAATTGGTTGATTGTTCATAAACCTCAATGCCAACAAGAAGAAGTAGTCAATGAAAGGAAACAAGAGATGACACCAAAAGAGTTTCTGGAGTTCGCAAAGAAGAACAAAGCGGAAATGGTGGACCTGAAGTTCGTCGACCTGTTGGGCACGTGGCAGCACTGCTCCTACCCCATTGATATATGGGATGAAGATACCTTCAAGGACGGGCTTGGCTTCGACGGCTCCTCCATTCGCGGCTGGCAGGGCATTCACGTCTCGGACATGCTGGCTATGCCCGACCCGAATACGGGCGTGCTCGACCCGTTCTTCAAGGAACCCACCGTGAGCGTGATAGCGAATATCGTCGACCCGATCACCCACGAAGACTACACGCGCGACCCGCGTCACGTGGCCCGCAAAGGTGCCGCGTACCTGAAGGAAACCGGCATTGCCGATACGTGCTATATCGGGCCGGAGCCGGAGTTCTTCATCTTCGACGAGGTGCGGTACGAGCAGAATCAGCATACGGGTATGTACCGAATCGACTCCGTCGAAGGCGCCTGGAACACGGCCCGCTTCGAGGAGCCGAACCTGGGCTACAAGCCGAGCTTCAAGGGCGGCTACTTCCCCGTCAGCCCGACCGATACCTATCACGACCTCCGCGGCGAGATGGTTAGTGAGATGAAGAAGGTGGGCATCGTGGTCGAAGCTCACCACCACGAGGTGGCCACCGCCGGACAGGCCGAGATCGACATGAAGTTCGAAGACCTGCTCAAGATGGCCGACCAGTTCATGTGGTACAAGTACATCATCAAGAACGTCGCCAAACGCAACGGCAAGACGGTAACGTTCATGCCGAAGCCCGTCTTCCAGGATAACGGCAGCGGTATGCACTCGCATTTCTCATTATGGAAAGGCGGCAAGCCGTTGTTCGCCGGCAGCGGGTACGCCGGGCTGAGTGACATCGGCCTTTATTCCATCGGCGGCATCCTCAAACACGCCCCGTCAATTCTGGCCTTTGCGGCGCCGACGACCAATTCGTACCGTCGTCTGGTGCCCGGCTTCGAGGCCCCGGTAAATCTCGTGATGTCCAAACGTAACCGCTCGGCCGGTATCCGTATCCCGATGTACTCGGAGAGCCCCAAGGCCAAGCGGCTCGAATTCCGTTGTCCCGACCCGACCTGCAATGGCTATCTGGCCTGGACCGCGATGCTGATGGCCGCCCTCGACGGCATCCAGAACAAGATCGATCCGGGTGAGCCGCTGGACAGAGACATTTACGACATGGAGCCGGAAGAGCTGGCCAAGTATCCCAAGACGCCCGGCTCGCTGGCCGAAGCGATCGACGCCCTGGAGAAGGACCACAAGTTCCTCCTGGCCGGCGGTGTGTTCACGGACGACCTGGTAGAAATGTGGATTAAGTGGAAACGCGAGGAGGAGCTCGATCCTTTGGCTCTCCGGCCGCATCCGTATGAGTTCCACCTTTACTACGATAGTTGAGAGTTAGACGTGGTCTTCTGCACGTGTTACGTGCAGTTGGCATTGGGTTGTGGGTGAGGCTTGTTCTCATTGTCGGCTGTCAAAAGCCGGCCTGCAAGGGCAAGCCTTGCCCCTTTTTTGTATGCACTCGTGGACCCCGAAACTTGTCGGGCAGTCTTATGACGGACTGGCTTTGTTTTTCGACAGAAAGAACTAGTAAGAACTAGGAGAACTGGGGACAGTTGCGGTCGGTTGTGCCCATCACATCACGCAGCGAGGAAACAATCGCCAGGAGGTGTTCTTCGTAGACGACGATCGCCGGGTCCATCTTGAGCTCCTCCGAGAGCAGGCGGGCAAGTACGCCCTCGACTTGATGGGCTACTGCCTGATAAGCAATCATATCCACTTGGTCGCCATCCCGCACACCGAGGATGCACTGGCCAATGCCGTCGGCCGGGCGCACTTTCGCTATACGCAGTACATCAATCGCTTCCACAAACGCAGCGGCCACCTTTGGCAGGGACGTTTCTATTCGTGTGCACTGGACGAGCGGCACTTCTGGCTGGCGATGAAATACGTTGAATTGAATCCCGTTCGAGCCGGGCTGTGCCGCAAGCCTTGGCGGTACGTCTGGTCCAGCGCCGCGGTGCACGTCGATGCCGGGG
>CAYZAH010000164.1:0-1599 GCA_964475805.1 uncultured Pirellulales bacterium
CCTGGATCGACTGGGCCAAAGCAAACGGCATGGGGATGGACTTCAACGGAACATTTTTCTCGCATCCGAAGGCCGAGAGCGGTTTCACGCTCTCCAGCGCCGACGAAGGGATACGCAAATTCTGGGTCGAGCACGGCATCGTCTGCCGAAAAATCGGAGCCGTAATGGGAAAGAAATTGGGCACGCCCTGTGTGACGAATCTCTGGATTCCGGACGGCTCCAAAGACATTCCCGTGGACCGCAAAGGGCCTCGCGAGCGGTTGAAAAAATCGCTCGATGAAATATTCGCCGAATCGATCGACCACAACCACCTTCTGGACTGCGTTGAGAGCAAGCTGTTCGGTATCGGCTCGGAAAGCTACGTCGTCGGCTCGCACGAGTTCTATTTGGGCTACGCGATCCAGAACAAGACGCTGCTTTGCCTGGACACGGGACATTTTCATCCGACCGAAGTGGTCTCCGACAAGATATGCTCGGTCCTGACCTTCCTCGACGAGATTCTGCTCCACGTCAGCCGGGGTGTGCGATGGGACAGTGACCACGTGGTGATCCTCTCCGACGAGTTGCGAGCTATCGCCGAGCAGATCGTCCGCGGCGGCTATCTCCAACGAGTGCACATCGGGCTGGACTTCTTCGACGCGAGCATCAACCGAATCGCCGCGTGGGTGATCGGAACCCGCTGCATGATAAAGGCCCTCTTGATCGCCCTGTTAGAGCCTTCGGACAAACTCTTGGAGATGGAGCGAGGCGGCGACTATACCGCCCGCCTGGCGATGTTGGAAGAGTGCAAGACGCTGCCTTTCGGCGCTGTCTGGGATTACTATTGCACGAAAATGGACACCCCGGCGGGTGAAGCCTGGCTGGGCGACGTCAGAGCCTACGAGAAGGAGGTTCTGAGCAAGCGATAGTAAAAAGAGCATGACATCACGGTTTTTGTCTAACCTTCAATTATACAGAACTCTCTGGCTTTTATTTTAGGGAAGACAGCATGGAGACGGAACAGCAGTCACAACAGACACAGGTGGGCAGTGAATTCGAGCGCGAACCGGTGCCGAAGAGCGCGCTGCTCGGCTTCAAGAGCTTCATCGGGATGTACGCCGGCGAGCATTGCGCCGGGACGGAACTGATGATCGGGCCGTTGTTCGTAGCCGCGGGCGTCAGTGCCTTCGACCTGATTATGGGTCTTCTTATTGGTAACGCCCTGGCAGTCTTGAGCTGGATGTTCCTCTGCGCACCCATTGCCACGCGCAAGCGCCTGACGCTTTACTACCAACTGGAAAAGATCTGCGGCCGAAAGCTCGTGACGCTCTATAACCTCGCCAACGGCGTGATGTTCTGCTTCCTGGCCGGAGCGATGGTCACGGTCTCGGCGACGGCCGTCGGCGTCTGGGTTAAGTTCAAGATGCCCGGGCTCAACGACTTCTATCCCAACAGCATCGGATGGGTCATCGCGGTGGCGGCGGTCGGCAGCCTGATCGCCATCGTCGCTGCCTACGGCTATACAACCGTTGCCAAGTTCGCCAACGTCGCCGCGCCGTGGATGGTTCTGGTCTTCCTTGCATTCGGACTCATCGGATTACGACAGTTCATCGTCGCCAC
>CAYZAH010000164.1:1699-7763 GCA_964475805.1 uncultured Pirellulales bacterium
ATGGCCTGGATCAGCGCGTCGATCCTCTTCGCCTTCCAACTGCACCAGGCGGGCCTGACCAACGAGACCGCAATCGCGCAGGCCGCCGAAGCAGGTACGCTGCCCGCGCCATTGCCCGGGCCTTTAGCCTACGGCGCCGCGGGGCTGGCGGGGCTGTTGTGCGTGATCATCGCGGGCTGGACGACCGCCAATCCCACGATCTACCGGGCGGGCCTGGCCTTCCAGGCGCTATCGCCGAAGTCATCTCGCTTCAAAGTGACACTGATTACCGGCGCGGTCGCCACACTTGCGGGCATGTTCCCGGCTATCGCGATGAAACTGCTCGACTTCGTCGCGCTCTATGGCATGGTCCTTATGCCGATGGGTGCGGTGGTCTTCGTAGACTTCTGGCTGATGCCCAAGCTGGGTCTGCGAAGCTCCTACGCCGAGCTGAGCGGCCACAGCCTCAACTGGGCCGCGGGCGCCGCCTGGCTGCTGACGCTGGCCATTTGCCTGATCGCCGTGTTCACAATAGGCCGGTGGTCTTTGTGGTTTGTCTCATTGCCCGGCTGGTTCGTCGCGGCTATTCTGTACATCGTCTTGAGCAAATTCTATCAGAAAAGCATCCGCCCCCTTGCGGCTGAGTAGAAGGAGAAATGAAGATGCGTCCCCTCTTACAAATCGTTTCACTGCTGGCGCTGGTCGGTTTGATCCTGCCCTCAATCCTCTTCCTGGCGGGCTTTCGCCTGGATTTGGACACCGTCAAGCGGATCATGCTGATCGCCTCCATCGTTTGGTTCGTCGCCGCCATTCCCTGGATGTGGAAAGACGACGGAGCCGACCAGCAAAACGCCGCTTAGCTTGAAAACAACAATGAAAGGAACGGATCATGCCCGAAGTTGACTCCGCGAAAGGAGAAAAGAAGTATTATGAAGACGTTCCCATGAAGACCGAAGGTTTCTTCCTTAAAGGAGCCGGCTCACTCGATTGGGGCATGAAGAACCGGCTTTCGAGGATCTTCAACCCCGACACGGGTCGAACCGTCATGTTCGCGATTGACCACGGCTACTTCCAGGGGCCGACGACGGGGCTGGAGAGAATCGACCTGACGATAGTGCCGCTTATGTATTACGCCGACGCGATCATGCTGACCCGTGGCATTCTACGGACCTCGGTCCCGCCCTCGCTGACCAAGCCTATCGTGATGCGGTGCAGCGGCGGCCCGAGCATACTCAAGGAGCTGTCGAATGAAGAATTGGCCGTGGACATCGAGGATGCCATTCGAATGAATGTCGCGGCGATTACGTTGCAGGTCTTCATTGGCGGCGAATTCGAGACGCGCTCGGTGCATAATATGACCCGGCTGGTCGATATGGGATTGCGTTACGGAATTCCGACGATGGCCGTGACGGCGGTAGGCAAGGATATGGTCCGGGATGCACGGTACTTCCGTCTGGCCTGCCGAATCTGCGCCGAACTTGGGGCCCAGATTATTAAGACGTACTACGTCCCGGATGGATTCGAGACGATAACCGCCTCTTGCCCGGTTCCGATTGTGATGGCCGGCGGTAAGAAGATCCCCGTGCTCGATGCCCTGACGATGGCCTACAATGCCGTACAGGAGGGCGCATCAGGCGTGGACATGGGACGGAACATCTTCCAGTCTGAGGCACCGAAAGCCATGATGAAGGTGATTCGTGAAGTCGTCCACAAAGACATGAAACCGGCCGATGCTTACGATCTGTACAAAACGCTCAAGGACGAAGGATAGGCAAACCACGGGGCCGAAGATGCCAGGCAGACCTTTACTCGATCAACTACGTGAGGCATCCCCGCTTATTAGCGTCGGGATTCTGACGGCGGATCTCATGTCCCTGGGCTCCGAATTGAGACTCATGGAAAGGACAGGAGTGAAGCTTCTGCACGTGGATGTGATGGATGGATGCTTTTGCCCAATGATGACAGTAGGGCCTCCATTCATAAGAGCAATCCAGACGTCACTGTTCAAAGACATCCACCTGCTGATCGCTGATCCTCTGGAGAAACTTGACGGTTACGTGGCCTCCGGCGCGGATATGATCACCGTCCATGTCGAGTCTTGCCGGCACATCCATCGCGTGTTGCAGAGGCTGGGAGAAATGACCAACGTCAATGATTCCAGCCGCGGCATTCTGCGCGGCATCGCGTTAAATCCCGGCACACCTCTCGATGTGATTTCACCACTCATCGAAGAGGTGGACATGGTCTTCCTTCTGGCGGTGAATCCTGGCTGGAGCGGTCAGAAGTTCATTCTTTCGACCGGACCTCGGCTCGAGCAGTTGAAGCAAATCGTTCGTGATGCAAAGAGAGATATTCTCATCGGCATCGACGGCGGCATCACCCGCAACAACATCGCGGATGTTGCCCGAATGGGACCCGACATCATCGTCACCGGGAGCGCCGTCTTTGACGGCAAGACACCACTGGAAAATGCGAGGTTCATGATAGATACGTTAAGAGAGACTTCAAACCGTCTGAGAGCGAACTACGCTTAGGGGAGACTGCGACGGTATCTGAGATGACGATGAAGAACAGTGCAGCAGACAAGGGAAACTGCAAACCATTGGCTCAAGTCTCGCCGATAGTTCGTGGGCTTCTGGCGGAGCCGACAGGAAACCCGGATACTCCTTATAAGCCGGTCATTTTGAGATCCCTGACAAGTGAAAAGGCTATTGAGTTCGCCGGTTCTGCAAAAAATGCCGAAGCCCGGGATTATCCGGCGCCTTTGATCAAAGGTCGCAGACCGCCGCTTTTTCTGGATATCAGGGAAAACCTCAGCGAACAACTTAAAGACGCCGTTTCCGAACATTTGGCACGACATAACGCAAAGCCTGAAATCCTATGTCTTCGCGACTTGGGAATACTCTATGTCGATCAAACTGACCAGGGTTCCGATTTACCTCTCATGAACAAAGTGGCCCTGGTGACCGGCGCTGCAGGGGCGATCGGTTATGGGATTTGCTGTGGATTGCTGGAGAAAGGCTGCCACCTCGTTGCCACCGACCTGCCGGGCGAGAAACTTGACCGTTTCACCGACGACTTGAAAAAGACAGTCGGCGAGCGCGTCATGGGAATCCCGTTGGATGTCACCGACGAAGGCTCTATCGTCCGAGGTTTTGAGGAGGTCATCCTCGCCTGGGGCGGGATTGATATCGTGGTTGTGAACGCGGGTATTCCTCTTGTTAGATTCCTAAAGGATATCGACCTTGATGCCTTCCGAAAGCTCGAAAAGGTCAATGTGGAAGGCACGCTTTTGACGCTGCGTGAAATCGCCCACCACTTTATCCTGCAAGGCACGGGCGGCGACGTCATTATCGTCTCCACGAAGAACGTTCCCAGCCCGGGAGCGGGCTTCGGAGCCTACAGCGTGACCAAGGCGGCGTGCCACCAGTTGGGGCGTATTGCCAGCATCGAGCTGGCGCAATACGGGGTTCGCGTGAACATGGTGGCACCGGACGGCGTCTTCTCCGAGGGCAAGTACAGGTCGGGGCTCTGGGCCGAAGTGGGGCCGGACCGCATGAAGGCACGCGGACTGGACGAACAAGGCTTGCAGGAATACTACCAAAACAGAAATCTACTGAAGGCCAGGATCACCGGCCGGCACGTGGCCAATGCCGTGCTGTTCTTTGCCACTCGCCAGACACCGACGACAGGCGTGACGATTCCCGTCGACGGCGGTCTGCCCGATGCCACACCGAGATAATTAAGGAACACACCGAATGGACAGGACGCTTGCAGAGTTGATAAGAATATCGAATGAGACGGGAGTCGATCCCTCACTCGTTCAAGGAGGAGGGGGCAACACGTCTGTAAAGACCGGCGACGGTCAGTACATGTACATCAAAGCCAGCGGAACGGCTTTGAAGGATATGAATGCGAAGAAAGGCTGGCGCCGGCTCCGGCTCGATTTGGCCCGCTCGGTTGTGCAAGACGACTCCTTGGCGAAAATGGAGCCGCAGCAGAGGGAGCCGGAGGTGGTAAAGCGGCTTTTGCTCGCGTGCGACGATAAGATTAAAACCGACGCCCGGCCATCGGTGGAGGCGCATTTGCACGCGTGGCTGGATAAATGTGTAATTCACCTGCATCCAAGTGCGGTTGGCGCCTACCACAATGCCAGGAACGGATGGGCCAAGCTCGAAAAGCTGTTCAAGGATGAACCTCTGCCGCCCCTCTGGGTGCCCTATACCGACCCCGGTTTCATGCTGGCCAAGAGAATATCGAGGTTGGTAAACCACTATCAGCAACAATTCGGCAAAAGCCCCGCGATTCTTTTTCTTCACAAGCATGGCCTCTTCATCACGGCCAAAACCGCCGATGGCGCCTTGAGGCTTGTCCGTCGAGTTATCAAACGCTGCAACGGTCCATTAAAGCAGCCGAAAGCCGACGTCGCCAAGGCCGTCAGCCCGGAAAAAATCAGTGATGTGAAGCTCTGCATCGAACAGGCTTGGTCGCACGCTATTGGCGAACCCACTAAGACATGGTACTACTACAATGATGCCATTGCCGATTTCATGCGTCAGAGCGACGCGAAGAAGATGCTTTCAGGATCCTTGACGCCGGACGAATTGGTCTATGCCAACGGACCTGCCATGTGGGTCGAAATGGCGCGTTCAGATAAGTTGAGCACTAGTATTGCAGCACGGCTGAGAAGCCAGATCAAACGGGGGCAGAAACCTTCGGCAGCGTTTCTGGTTAAAGGCGTAGGGCTGTTCGTGGTGGGGACGGAAAAGATCGCGCCGACTATCCGCGACATCGTCCTTTATTCGATCTTCATCCGGACGAACGCCCTTCGGATGGGCGGGATTCTCACGTTGAACAAGCGTCAAGAGAGCTTCATCAACAACTGGGAATCCGAAGCCTTCCGCAAGAAATTGGTCAGCAAGAAGCAGTGAAGCCGGTTCGCCCGGTCACTTTTTTCGTGTTGCTAATATTCATCTTTGGCTCTTAGAAAGCCCATTCTAAGCACTGGAAATGGGCTTTTCGTAAGAAGTTGAGCCTATTTCCCGGTTCTCG
Organism: uncultured Pirellulales bacterium; assembly: GCA_964475805.1. Taxonomy (GTDB): domain Bacteria; phylum Planctomycetota; class Phycisphaerae; order Sedimentisphaerales; family Anaerobacaceae; genus JAFGTG01. The sequence continues at coordinate 6,731 of CAYZAH010000164.1, forward strand.
CCGCCTGCCGCTTCAAAAAATCCCGAAAATTCTATTTGACATAGTGAACTAATGTTATATTATAATAGTACACTATAAGTATAGATTACTATTATTTGAGTGGATGACATATATGATTGAGTTCAAGTTGGATTTGAAGAGTGGCGTGCCTTTCCATCGGCAGATCGTAGATCAGATTCGCTATGGTATCGCCTCAGATCGGCTCATGCCCGGCGAGCAATTGCCCACGGTTCGAGAATTAGCCGTGAACCTGCAGGTGAATCCCAACACGGTTCGTAAAAGCTATTCGGAGCTGGAAATTCTCGGCATCTTGGACACGCAGCAGGGAACCGGCACCTTCGTCAGTGAGCAGCAGGTCAAGATCGGCGAGGCCGAGAAAGAACGCATGTTGCATCAAATTTGCGACGAGCTTGTCGCTCGCGGTCATCAATACGGTTTTACTCTAAGAGAAATCGTTACCGAAATGCAAAGGAGACTCGAAAATGGCTGAGAAAAACAAATCCAAGATCACGTTCCCGAGCTTGGCCCGCGAGTACAAGGCCACGGCTCAGTTGCAGGCCGAGGCCGCATCGCTGAACTGGGTCGCCACTTTGGTCACCGTCGTCGTCGTCGTGGTCGGCGCTATCCTGAGCAGGCTCATCGAAGGCACCTGGGAGCGGATTAATGTCCCCATCGCGGTCGTTACCGCGCTCGTCGCCGCCGTCTGCTTCTTCGGTATCAAGATCGCCAACCAATGGGAACGCGCCGTTGTGCTTCGCTTAGGCAAATTCCTCTGCCTCAAGGGGCCTGGACCGTTCTTCATCATCCCGATCATTGAAACGATCGTTCGCTCCGTCGATATGCGGATACGCTCGACCGATTTCAGCTCCGAATCCACCCTCACCATGGACACCGTACCCGTCAACGTCGACGCTATTTGCTTTTGGATGGTCTGGGACGCCAAAAAAGCCATATTGGAGGTGGAAGATTTCTATTTGGCCATCATCTTGTCGGCTCAAACGGCATTGAGGGACATTATCGGGACGCACGACTT
>CAYZAH010000165.1:0-7716 GCA_964475805.1 uncultured Pirellulales bacterium
GCTCAATCCGTTGGAGGCGATATTGACGGTATAGTAGGTGTTAGCAACCCGTAATAGCCTCCCGAGAGGCATAACCTCGGACTTGCCGGTCTCCGAAAGCTCGAACTCTCCATTATGGTTCAGGTCGATGGCAAAAACGTCACTGGCGGGAATCCGCCATTCGCGGTCGAGAGGTAACAACAAGATAGAGTTGAATCGTCCGTCACAATCACCATCCACGACCGCAACTCGATATGCCTGTCCGGCCACGCGGAGTTTACCGGTGCGATAGAAAACCGGAAAGACCGTTAGTAGACCTGGCTCATTTGCTCTAAAGCAGTTTACGCAAAACTTGCTCTTCACGTCGCCGGGACCATCCGGGCTTAACGGCGCAATGGGGCCGAACCGCCACACGCTGTTGCTGGTTTTCGTCTTTTCGATGTGCCTTGCGATAAAGTGTTTCTCTTGTGAGAGGACACCATCACCGTTTGTGTCCAGACACAAAGTCGGGGCTTCCGAGAAGTTCATCACTACAGGGATGCGTCTATCCCCGCTCTTGATCTCATAGTAGCCGGACCGGTCGAAGCCCACAGGAAGGTCTTGCAGGCCCTTTGGTTTGTCGTCGAGGGGCAAAAGTAGCTGAGTCGCCAGCCCGAGCAGTTGACTATCTGTGTCGATTTTCCTGCGATGTAGCTTGCATCGCCCTTCTTCAATCGGCTCATAGAACAAGACGAGCGCCAGCAAAACGAACGCGACCAGGATGACCAACGTCGCGATTATCCCGGTCCTTCGTCTCATGTCTACGTCGCCCTTCTATATTGAATACCACGTCTGATCTTGTTCAGCTTCAAACGGCCCCAGGTCTACGTCAACTTTCACCCGGTACTTGCCCTTGAATCCTCCCGGCACCCGCCACGAGTACCGACAGACGCCACCTCACCCATATCTAAACGTGCCTGAAGCAAGAACATTTCCTCCCTCGTCGATAATCTTCACCTTTGGCGCAGCGACTCTCTTATTGTTGCGCATCACCGCACCGCCATAATGCTCTCCGGCCTTACCGACAAGATTGAAATTCATCGACACGTATGTACCGTTGTGCCGAACGTTGGGCTTGATTTGAAATGGCGGACCTAATTTCAGGACCTTCGTGTCATTACCTTTCACTCTGATTGTTGAGAGCGTTCCCCACGGGCCGTTGCTGTAAAGAAGCCACGTATCCCCGCCTCTTTTTGTTGATAGGCTCAGACGTTTCGGTTTGTATATTCGCGCCGGCATCGTCACAGGACAATCCTGTGATTTAATGAGCATTTCTCCCGAAAACCAGCCTCCACGAATTCGAAGCGTCGCATCTGCAACCCCGGCGTTAACTTCGATCCGGCCCTTCCTCTGAAAATATAAGAACAGAAAAAGAACCGACGCCACTATAATGGCAACGGAGATCCAAATATCTCTCTTCTTCATTCCTCGGTCCTCTACTGCTCTTCGACCGGTCCGGCCCGGCTTCTCTTATTACTCTACATCATACCAGATTTCAGCCTGCTTGACCTCAAACAATCCCAGGTCGATGTCTACCTGCACTTGAATCTTGCCTTTGAAATCCTTCGGTACTCGCCACGAGTACTGGCAGACGCCGCCTCACCCGTACTTGAACCGGTCCGAAACCAACACCTTTCCGGACTCGTCAACGATCTTAAACGTGGGTGTAGGCTGCCGCCGGCTCCCTTTCATTATGGGGAAACAATATTGTTCTCCGGCGCATCCTTCAAGCTTCAAACCAATCGACACCCGGTGAGCGATCTGTCTTGCCTCTGTCTTGATTGTAAAGGGCGGGCCGATCTTGAACGTGGTGGTCTGGCCGGCGCGAATTTCAAAATCGCGCAGAGAGGCGGTATCCCGGTAGCCCCTGAAGGTCCACGCGTCCCGCTCCGAGTCGATTTCATTCAGTTCGACAAAAAGTGCCGAGTACTTACCCGCCGGAATCTGCCATTTTCCATCGGAGCCGCTTAGAAACTCCTCCACACTGTCGGACCAGAGCTTCAGCTTCACATTGGCGCCGCCGAAGTCGAGCGTCCCGAGTTCAGGCTGAACTTTCTTAAGCTCGATACTTGTTCCATCCGGCGCAACGTCAATACCGTAGTAGGTATTATGCAGCTTGAGCATCTTCGCCAGAGGCGTGACTTCTGAGGACCAGTATGTCGAGAACTGCCATGCACCATCCTTGGTCAGATCAATCGCAAATATGTCGCAGTCGGGCCGGTATGATTCTCCGAGTGGCGGCGAAAAGACCTTGTCGTATCGGCCATCAAGATTACCATCTACGACCGCCACCTTGTAGGTATTCTCGCCCAAACGCACCTTCCCGACACGGTAGCCCGCGGGACACAAAGCAAGGCCCGTCCCATAGGTCGTTGCGTAGAATCTTGTCTCAAACTGCCTCTCCCCATCATGAGACGTCATCAGGATAGGACCGAACTTGTACTCCTTACCCCTCGGCTTGGGCAGCGTTGTGACCTTCACGTGGTAAGGCTTTTCATCGGAAAGACGACCGTCACCGTTCGTGTCCACGTAGAGTACGGAATGCGCCTTTTTGCTGTAGGAACCGAGAACGACCGGAGTGCTTCTGCCTGCCAGTTTAGCAAGAAAACACGTGTAATCGGCTGTTAGCTCCTTAGGTAAGTCCTTTAGTTCATGAGGCTTATCTGCCGTGCGGGTGAGATACTGTGTGGCCAGGCCCAGAGGCATTTTGTCTTGATCCGAAGCGGACTTGAATTTCAGACCGACCGGGCCTTCTTCAACGGGCTCCCGCTTCGCGCACGTCCAGACGGTCAGCGCAACCCCCGCCAATACTATGAATAGAATGGCCTTTCTCACTGCATTCATTTCGCCTGTGAGGATGACGGAACCTCCGTTCGTCGGGTTCTGCCGGACCTTATGAGTTTAGACGCTGAGCGTTCGGTTTCGTTACGTTCTTTTTGGAAATTTTCGCTGGACGATCCGGAATTTGGGCAAATCGTGCCGAATGAGGTCCAGTCGGTCGTTGCAGATACTCGATAAACGGCTTGATTTTCAAGACATAGAAATTAGAATGGCGTTTAGAGTTGTTCGTCGTAACCGATCCCGCTAAACCGACAATTGAGGCGACTTATGGCAAAGCAGAGCGAGTCCACTGCGTCGGCGTTGAGGAAACTGCCGTCGGTCGACGCCCTCCTGAAAGATCCGGAAATGGAGCGATGGGCGGCTGAAACGGGCCGAAAGGTGGTGGTCGATTCGATTCGCCGGGCGATTGAGGACGTTCGAGAGCTTCTGATAAGCCAAACGCCGGCCGAGCTGGACGAAAATGCAATCCGTCAAAAAATCGCCGCGAGTGTCGAGCAACGTCTCGCGACGTTCACGCGGCCGCACTTCAGAAAGGTCGTGAACGCGACGGGCATCATTTTGCATACCGCGCTGGGACGTGCGGTTTTGTCCGGCCGAGCGTTGCGCCAGATTCAGGACGAATTGTCCGGCTATTCCTTGCTCCAGGCGGACATCGAAACCGGCAAGAGATCGAGCCGGGACGAGTGCATCGAACGGCTCTTACAACAACTCACCGGTGCTGAGGCCGCCACGGTCGTGAACAACAACGCCGCCGCGACCAGCATCGTGCTCAACACCGTCGCCGCCGGCAAGGAGGTCATCGTCTCTCGCGGCCAGCTTGTGGAAATCGGCGGCTCGTTCCGTCTCCCGGACGTGATGGCATTCAGCGGCGCCAAACTCGTCGAGGTCGGGACAACCAACAAGACGCACCCGCGCGACTATGTCAACGCCATTACTGAAAATACCGCCGCGATTCTCCGCGTGCATCCGAGCAACTACAAAATCCAGGGCTTTTCGTCGGAAGTGTCGCTTGATGAGCTTGTCGAGATCGCCCACAAACACGACTTGACAATGATCGACGACGTCGGCGCCGGGGCGCTGATTGACTTTTCGCAATTCGGATTCGAGCCTGAACCGACACTCATGGAATCCGTCGCCAAAGGGGCGGATATTGTGACCTGCAGCGCGGACAAACTGATCGGCGCTTCCCAGGGCGGGATCATCCTCGGTAAGGCAAAGCTAATCAGCGCGGTAAGGAAGAACCAGTTTGCCAGAATCGTCCGCGTCGGTAAGCTCACGCTGGCCGCGTTGGAAGCGACCTTGAAGCTGTTCCTCGACGAATCCGTCGCCTTGAGCGAGGTCCCCACCCTGCGAATGCTCAGACGCGACACCTCGGAAATAGCTAAACAAGCCAAGCATCTAACTTCACAGTTGGATAGCAGCGTCGCCGGACTTGAGGTCACGACGATCTCCGGCTTTTCGCAGATGGGCAGCGGGTCTCTGCCCGCGCAGAATCTTTCTACAACGCTTGTGGCGTTACGCCCGGAGAAGATCGGGGCCGAATCGCTGGCAAAACAGCTTCGTCAATACCCCACGCCGATCTTTACACGTATCCAAAACGATCAAGTCCTCATCGACTCCCGGACCCTCTTTGAGGGGGATGATAAGATCGCTATTGAAGCGTTGCGGGCGATTCTGGGACAGAGAACCCAATGACAACCACGACACAGAAAAACATCACGTTAGGTACCGCCGGGCATATCGACCACGGCAAGACGGCACTGATCAAATGCCTGACCGGTTGTGACACGGACTACCTCAAGGCGGAGAAAGAACGCGGGATGTCGATCGATCTCGGCTTCGCGCCGTGCACTCTCTCGGACCTGGAGGTAGGGATCGTGGACGTGCCCGGCCATGAGAATTTCATCAAGACGATGGTCGCCGGGGCGACTGGAATCGACGGGGTCCTTTTTGTCATCGCCGCCGACGACGGCGTGATGCCACAAACGCGCGAACACCTGGATATATTGACCCTGCTCGGCGTCAAACACGGCATCGTCGCGCTAACGAAAGTCGATTGCGTCGAGCCGGGTCGCATCGAGAAGGTGACCGCCGAAGTGAGGGAGTTTCTCGTCGGTACGTTTCTCGAAGAGTCGCCGATTCTTCCCGTATCCAGCATCACGGGCGACGGATTCGGCGAATTCTACGAGGCGCTCAAGGCACTCATTGACGGCATCGAGCCGAAGAAAGCGGACGGCGTGTTCCGGCTGCCGGTCGACCGGTCATTCTCGGTGAAGGGTTACGGCACAGTTGCCGCCGGTATTCCAGTCGCAGGCTCGGTCAAGATCGGAGACGAGGTCGTCCTCTTCCCACACGGCACAAAAGGCCGAATCAAGGCTATCCAGGTCTACAAGAGAGAAAGCGATACAGCTATGGTCGGCCAGTGCGCCGCACTTAATGTGCCACAGTGGGATCACAAGGTTATCGAGCGCGGCGACACCGTCGCTCAGGGTGGCTATTTCTCGCCGGAGCAATGGTATCTGTGCAAACTTCGCGTTCTGGCCCACGTGAAGGCTCCTCTCAAAAACGGTACGAATATTAAGTTCCACACCGGTACGTCCGAAGTCGTCGCGACTGTGTATCTGCTGCAAGGCAACAGTGTCACCGCCGGGCAGGAGTGCCTCGTGCAGGTCAGGATGAATCGTCCACAGCGAATCATCGCCGCCCCGCGAGACCGATTTATCCTGCGAAGCCTCTCTCCCGTGCAGACGCTCGGCGGAGGAATGATTGTCGAAGCGCTTCCGGGCAAGCTCAGGCGAAATAACCCGCAGGTCGTGCAGGACGTCATGGACAGAGCCAAGGCGGCCGAAACCGAAAAAGACTTCGTCGAGTATTGCGCAAAAACCGCCGAGGCTTGCGCCGTGACTGAAAACGAGCTTGCGCTGCGCGTCAAAATGCTGCCGGGGCCGTTGAAACAACTCCTCGCGGAATTGACCGCCGAGGACAAAATCGTCCATCTAAGCTCGAAGCTGTTGATTCATCGCGACACAAACCGCAACGCCCAGCAAAAGCTCCTTGATATCGTCGGTGATTTCCACCGGAACAAGCCCGAAAGCCCGGGTCTGAGCGCCGAGCAGCTTCTTGAAGCATCAGGACTGAGAAAGGACGTCTTTGACGGCCTCGTCGAGTCGCTCGTTTCACAGGGTAAACTCACCGAACGCAAACATCGCCTGGCCTTGCCGGAGCATCGTGAGACCTTCAGCGACGACGAGCAGAAATTACTCCACGACATAGAATCACTGTTCAAAACCAAGCCGTTTGATCCGCCTGGAGTCGATGAGGTGATTCAACGCACCGCCGTGGACCCGAACAAAGTCCAAAAAGCCCTGAAAATACTCATCGAGCAAGAACACCTGATCCGCGTTGATAAGGACCTTCTCTTTCACCGTGAAGCTGTGGAAGAGGCTCGCCGGAAGCTGGTCTCGTACATTACCGAGCAAGGCGGACTGGAAAGCGTCAAATTCAAGTACCTGCTCAACACCACACGGAAATTCGCCATCCCCCTGCTCGACTACTTCGACAAAATCGGCGTGACCCGGCGGGTGGGCTATACCCGATACCTGAAAAGCCCCGCCAAGGGCTGATATTGGCGCGAAAAACGAGGAATTTCTGTTACGGAATCCGTTCGGTGTCGTCTATATGGATGGGCAAACAATGAATGCGTCGGGGGTGCGCCCTGATTTTGGTGGATGACAGATGCCCGAAACAGAACAAACGTCCGGCCGGAAGAGCAGAGCAACGGGAACAAATGGGGCCGTTGACGAGAGCCAGCTTATGGCCCGCTTGCACAAGGGCTATGCCTCTTTGAAGCATCAGGTACATAGCGTCATTGTCGGTCAGGAGGACGTGATTGACTCGATGCTCTGCTCCATGCTCGCCGGGGGGCACTGTATCGTCCAGGGCGTGCCGGGCCTGGCCAAGACGATGATGGTCCACGCGATTGCCGATGCGATGAAGCTCCTGTTCAACCGCATCCAATTCACACCGGATTTGATGCCGTCGGATATCACCGGCGCCGATATTATCCAAAGGGACCCGCAGTCAAAACAGAGGCGGTACGAGTTCATCAAAGGACCGATCTTTGCGAACGTCATCCTGGCCGATGAGATCAACCGCACGCCGCCCAAGACGCAGGCGGCCCTCCTCCAGGCAATGCAGGAGCGGGAAGTCACCGTGGCCGGGCGGACCTACAAGCTGGAAGAGCCGTTCTTTGTGCTGGCCACGCAAAACCCCATCGAGCAGGAAGGAACGTACCCTTTGCCGGAGGCGGCCCTGGACCGATTCATGTTCATGATCTATATCGACTATCCCACGGCCAAAGAAGAGCACCTGATCGTCAAACAGACCACGACGAGCAAGAAAACCATTGTTCAACAGGTCTTGAGCAGGAACGATATGGTGCTGTTTCAGGAGATTGTCCGGATGGCGCCCGTCAGCGACATGGTGATCGCCTATTGCATCTGCCTGGCCCGTGCCACCCGGCCGACCGACGCCCTGGCTACCACAATGGTCAAGAAATATCTCAAATGGGGAGCCGGACCGAGAGCGGGCCAGTATATGACCCTCGGCGCCAAAGCCAGGGCGCTGATTAAGGGCCGGGTCACGCCGAGCTTCGACGACGTCAAAGCCGTCTGTAAGCTGGTGCTCAGGCATCGTATCATTCCGAACTTTAACGCCGAAGCCGACGGCGTCAGCATCGAAGGAATCCTGGACGACCTCATTAAGAATGTTCCGATACCGAAATAGCAAAAAGCTCTGCTGAGAATAGTTGTTTTTGAATGGTCATTCAATCGTGGCGCAGAGCCGGAAATATCTGGA